>JBBRMC010000062.1:0-11225 GCA_038231055.1 Leptolyngbyales cyanobacterium | reverse complement strand
GGATTCATTGAGACTCCTTACTATCCGGTCGAAAATGGTCGCGTAGTCAAGGATAACGCTCCTGTTTATATGACCGCTGATGAGGAAGATGATCTGCGGGTGGCTGCGGGTGACATCACGATGGATGAAAATGGCTACATCATCAGTGAGGAAGTCGCGGTTCGCTATCGGCAAGATTTTACGGTTGCCACTCCTCAAGAGGTGGACTACGTAGCGATCTCTCCTGTGCAGATTATTTCGGTGGCAACCTCACTGATTCCCTTCCTAGAACACGACGATGCAAACCGAGCGTTGATGGGTTCAAACATGCAACGGCAAGCTGTGCCTTTGTTGCGTCCTGAGCGCCCCTTAGTCGGAACGGGTTTAGAAGCGCAAGCTGCTCGCGACTCTGGAATGGTAGTCGTCAGCCGTACCGATGGTGAAGTTACGTTTGTGGATGCTGATCGCATCCGAGTGCGTGATCCCGAAAGCGGCAAAGATATCAATTACGCCTTGCAGAAGTATCAGCGATCGAACCAGGATACCTGCTTGAACCAACGCCCGATCGTCTTCGTCGGCGATAAAGTGATCGCAGGTCAAATTCTGGCAGACGGCTCGGCAACAGAGAAAGGTGAACTTGCGCTCGGTCAAAATATTCTTGTGGCTTATATGCCCTGGGAAGGCTACAACTACGAGGACGCGATTCTAATCAGCGAACGTCTCGTGCAGGAGGATGTTTACACCTCAATCCACGTTGAAAAATTTGAGATTGAAGCACGTCAAACCAAACTGGGACCAGAAGAAATCACTCGTGAGATTCCCAACGTTGGTGAAGATGCCCTGCGACAGCTAGATGAAACAGGCATCATTCGCATCGGAGCCTGGGTTGAGTCGGGCGATATTCTGGTTGGCAAAGTGACTCCGAAAGGAGAATCTGATCAGCCTCCTGAAGAAAAACTCCTGCGAGCCATCTTTGGTGAAAAGGCGAGAGATGTGCGAGACAACTCCCTACGAGTGCCCAATGGCGAAAAAGGTCGAATTGTGGATGTGCGAGTCTTTACTCGTGAGCAAGGCGACGAACTGCCTCCTGGCGCTAACATGGTTGTCCGCGTCTATGTGGCTCAAAAGCGCAAGATTCAAGTCGGAGACAAGATGGCAGGTCGTCACGGCAATAAAGGGATTGTTTCTCGGATCTTGCCGATCGAAGATATGCCCTACTTACCTGACGGCAAACCCGTTGACATCGTGCTTAATCCTCTAGGGGTGCCGAGCCGAATGAACGTCGGTCAAGTCTATGAGTGCTTGCTGGCTTGGGCGGCTGAAAACCTGAATGTTCGCTTCAAGGTCGTGCCATTTGATGAAATGCACGGCGAAGAGAAGTCTCGAGAAACCGTTCACGGCAAGATTAGCGAAGCTCAGGACAAGCGAATCAAGGCAACAGGCGGACAAGATGGCTACTGGCTGTTTAATCCTGATAACCCTGGCAAAATTCAGGTCTATGACGGGCGGACGGGTGAAGCCTTCGATCGTCCTGTAACCGTCGGCAAAGCCTATATGTTGAAGCTGGTTCACTTGGTCGATGACAAGATTCACGCTCGGTCTACCGGACCTTACTCTCTGGTCACGCAGCAGCCTCTGGGTGGAAAAGCTCAGCAGGGTGGTCAACGATTTGGAGAAATGGAGGTATGGGCACTGGAGGCGTTTGGCGCAGCCTATACCCTGCAAGAATTGCTGACCGTCAAGTCAGACGATATGCAGGGACGAAACGAGGCGCTGAATGCGATCGTGAAGGGCAAAGCGATTCCTCGTCCTGGCACACCAGAGTCCTTCAAGGTGTTGATGCGTGAGCTTCAGTCACTCTGCCTCGATGTTGCCGTTCACAAGGTTGAAACCAAGGAAGACGGCAGCAGTAAGGATATGGAAGTTGACTTGATGGCAGACGTAAACAGTCGCCGTGCCCCATCTAGACCGACTTACGAATCCATCTCTAGAGAAGCGATGGACGACGAAGACTAAAGGAATCGTTGAGGTTTGAGTTCGATCTTCATAGCTCAAACCTCGACATTCTCCGCTCACCATTCAAGCGCTAACAGAATATAAGGAACTAACTAAGCGATGCCAAAGCTAGAACAGCGATTTGACTACGTTAAAATCGGTCTGGCATCTCCGGATCGTATTCGTCAGTGGGGAGAACGGACGTTACCCAATGGTCAGGTTGTGGGTGAAGTCACCAAGCCAGAAACCATTAACTACCGCACGCTCAAGCCTGAAATGGATGGCTTGTTTTGCGAACGAATTTTTGGACCCGCAAAAGACTGGGAATGCCACTGCGGTAAATATAAGCGGGTGCGTCACCGTGGAATTGTCTGTGAGCGATGTGGCGTAGAAGTAACGGAATCTCGCGTCCGTCGTCATCGCATGGGCTATATCAAGCTAGCGGCTCCGGTCGCCCACGTTTGGTACCTTAAGGGTATCCCGAGCTATATGGCAATTTTGCTAGATATGCCATTGCGGGATGTCGAGCAGATTGTCTATTTCAACGCTTATGTCGTTCTCAATCCAGGCAATGCAGAAAATCTGACTTATAAGCAACTGCTGACCGAAGATCAGTGGATCGAGATTGAAGACGAGCTTTACAGCGAAGACTCAAAGCTGTCAGGCATTGAAGTTGGGATTGGAGCAGAAGCACTACAGCAACTGCTGCAAGACCTTAACCTCGATACTGAAGCTGAGCAACTGCGCGAAGATATCGCGACTTCCAAGGGTCAAAAACGAGCTAAGTTGATCAAACGCCTGCGGGTGATGGACAACTTTATCGCAACGGGTTCTAGTCCTGATTGGATGGTTCTCGACGTGATCCCGGTTATTCCGCCCGACTTGCGCCCAATGGTGCAGCTAGATGGCGGACGTTTTGCAACGTCTGACTTGAACGATCTTTACCGTCGAGTCATTAACCGCAATAATCGTCTCGCTCGGCTTCAAGAAATTCTCGCTCCTGAAATCATCGTCCGTAACGAAAAGCGGATGCTTCAAGAAGCGGTCGATGCCTTGATCGATAACGGTCGTCGGGGACGAACCGTAGTGGGTGCTAATAACCGTCCGCTGAAGTCTTTGTCCGACATCATTGAAGGGAAACAGGGTCGCTTCCGTCAAAACCTTTTAGGTAAACGGGTAGACTACTCCGGTCGTTCTGTGATCGTCGTCGGTCCTAATCTCAAGATTCATCAGTGTGGTTTGCCGAGAGAAATGGCGATCGAGCTATTTCAACCCTTTGTGATTCACCGCCTGATTCGTCAAGGATTAGTCAACAACATTAAAGCGGCGAAGAAGCTCATTCAACGCAATGACCCGACGGTTTGGGATGTGCTGGAAGAGGTGATTGAAGGACACCCTGTTTTCCTAAACCGGGCACCGACGCTTCACCGTTTAGGGATTCAAGCGTTTGAGCCGATTCTTGTAGAAGGGCGTGCCATTCAACTTCATCCCCTGGTTTGTCCTGCGTTTAACGCTGACTTTGACGGTGACCAAATGGCGGTTCACGTCCCTCTATCTCTCGAAGCTCAAGCAGAAGCTCGACTGCTGATGCTGGCATCGAATAACATTCTGTCTCCGGCTACGGGTCGTCCGATTATTACGCCCAGTCAAGATATGGTGTTGGGTTGCTATTACCTGACGGCAGATAACCCGGCGGCTCAAGAAGGGGCAGGTGGCTACTACGCCAATCTAGAAGATGCGATCAACGCCTATGAACAGAACCAGGTTGATCTACACGCTTATATATGGGTGCGCTTTGATGGCGATGTAGATATGCCAGATGTAGAGGAAGAGTTGGTTGAGGAGACGAAATCGTCTGATGGCATTGTGACCAAAACTTACAACTATCGGCGAGTCCGAGAAGATCAAGACGGCCTTCTCATCTCTCAATACATCAAGACAACTCCTGGTCGCATCATTTACAACAAAACCATTCAAGAAGCGTTAGCAATCTAAGATTTCTCATTCAAAATCCGAGATTGCTAGTTAGGGCAGATGAGACTCTGGAGCTTGGACTGCCCATTAAATCTAAGCTCCAGCTCCAAAATTCAAAATCAGCACAGGTGGGGCACACGATGGCAGAGCAGAAATCAGAAAAGCAACTTTTTCGCAACCAGGTGGTCAACAAAAAGCAGTTGACCAATTTAATCGCTTGGTCATTTACAAACTATGGTACTGCCCGCACTGCTCAAGTAGCGGATATGATCAAGGATTTAGGCTTCCGTTATGCCACAAAAGCTGGTGTGTCAATCAGTGTGGATGATTTGCAGATTCCGCCGAGCAAGCGCCAGTTACTAGAAGCGGCAGAAGAAACCATTCGAGACACTGAAGAACGCTACACTCGCGGAGAAATCACCGAAGTTGAGCGATTTCAAAAGGTAATCGACACTTGGAACGGAACCAGTGAGGAACTTAAAGACGAGGTGGTGAAGCACTTCCGTGCCAACGATCCCCTAAATTCTGTCTATATGATGGCGTTCTCTGGCGCGAGAGGAAACATCTCCCAGGTTCGTCAGCTTGTTGGAATGCGCGGTCTGATGGCGAACCCGCAAGGGGAAATCATTGACTTGCCGATTAAAACCAACTTCCGAGAAGGACTGACCGTTACTGAGTACATCATCTCGTCTTATGGTGCTCGGAAAGGACTAGTTGATACCGCTCTCCGAACTGCTGACTCAGGCTATCTCACGCGCCGTCTAGTCGATGTGTCGCAAGACGTGATCGTGCGAGAACTTGATTGCGGAACCGAGCGCGGCATCGTGGTCTTGCCGATGACGGATGGCGATCGCGTCCTCATTCCTCTCAAAGATCGTCTCTTAGGTCGAGTTGCAGCCCGCGACGTGATCGATCCTGAAACGGGTGAAGTGCTGATTCAGCGTAATCAAGCCATTAATAATGAGGACACCCGACGAATCGGCAGGGCAAAAGTTGAGCAAGTGATTGCTCGATCGCCGCTCACCTGTGAAGCAGCTCGATCGGTTTGTCAACAATGCTATGGCTGGAGTCTGGCACACGCGCACCTCGTAGACATCGGGGAAGCAGTCGGCATTATCGCAGCCCAGTCGATCGGAGAACCCGGTACTCAGCTCACCATGCGAACCTTCCACACGGGGGGCGTATTTACGGGTGAGATGGCGCGTCAGGAAAAAGCCAACTTTGATGGCACGATTCGTCTGCCCAAACTGATGCGGACTCGCCCCTTGCGAACTCGCCACGGGGAAGACGCTCTGATCGTTGAATCTACCGGATCTGACACCAATGTTCTTCTAGAAAACAAAGACGGACGGAAACAACCCTTCTCGGTCTTGCAGGGATCGACCCTTTTAGTCCGTGATAAGCAACACGTGAAAGCTGGGCAAATCATGGCAGAAGTGCCCCTGACAGGTCGAGGGCGTAAAACGACTGAGAAAGCCGCCAAAGACGTAGCCTCCGACTTGGCAGGTGAAGTCAAGTTTCAAGACTTGGTGCCTGAAGAGAAGAAAGACCGTCAGGGCAACACGACTCGAATTGCTCAAAGAGGCGGCTTAATCTGGATTCTCTCTGGTGAAGTTTACAACCTACCGCCGGGTGCTGAACCTGTGGTCAGAAACGGCGACCAGATTCAAGCCAACGGTGTGATTGCGGAAACGAAGCTCGTTACTGAAAACGGCGGTGTGGTTCGTTTACCGGATCAAGCTGAGGGTAAAGGCGGACGTGAGATCGAGATTATTACTGCTTCGGTGATGCTTGACCAGGCTCGTGTACGAATTGAGACTCATCAAGGGCGCGGCGGTGACCAGTATATGCTGGAGACCAACAGCAATCAGACCTTCTTGCTGAAAGCGACTCCTGGCACTCAGGTTACCAATGGTCAGACCGTCGCTGAATTGGTTGACGATCGCTACCGCACTCAAACGGGGGGCATCATCAAATATTCAGGAGTCGAGATCGCTAAACGAGGCAAAGCCAAGCAGGGCTATGAGGTCATCCAAGGCGGCACCTTGCTCTGGATCGCTGAAGAAGCTCATGAAGTCAACAAAGATATTTCTCTGTTGCTCGTGGAAGACGGTCAATACGTTGAAGCTGGCACCGAAGTTGTCAAAGACATTTTCTGTCAAAGCAATGGCGTGATTGAGGTGACTCAAAAGAACGACATTCTGCGAGAGATTGTAGTTAAACCAGGCGATCTCCACATGATCGACAACCTTGACACGGTGATCACCAAGGAAGCCACGCTGGTGAATCCGGGTCAGCAGGTGATGCCGGGGTTGATTGCGGATGAACTTCGCTATGCGGAGTATGTCGAAACGCCCGAAGGTCCAGCGATCTTGCTGCGTCCCGTGACAGAATTCAAGGTGCTGGACGAGCCTTCTGTTCCTAGCCAGGAGTCAGTGAGTGAAGACTCTGGGCGGGCGATTCGCCTACGCGCTATTCAGCGGCTGCCTTATAAAGATGGTGAACGGGTGAGATCGGTCGAAGGGGTTGACCTCCTGCGGACTCAGCTATTGCTAGAAATCGATAAAGATGCTCAATTAGCCGCTGATATCGAGTTAGTTCCTGATGAAACCGATCCTGAGTTGATGCGTCTTCAACTGGTGATTTTAGAATCTCTGGTGATTCGTCGTGATATTGCGGCAGATACGACTCAAGGCAGCACTCACACTCGCATCTTGGTGAAAGACGGTGACCAAATTGTGCCCGGAGCTGTTGTCGCTCGCACCGAGATTCAGTGTAAAGAAGCCGGTGAGATTCAGGGAATCCGCTCAGGAGCCGAGGCTATTCGTCGAATTCTCGTCGTTCGCGAAGCAGACAAGATTGTGACTGACACGAAAAACAAGAAGCCTACGGTCAACCCTGGCGATCTGATGGTGTCCGGTTCTGACCTAGCACCGGGTGTCAAGTTAGAAGAGTCAGGTGAGGTGCTTGAGGTTGGGGATGCTCGAGTGACGATGCGAATTGCGCGTCCGTATCGAGTGTCTCCAGGTGCGGTGCTTCACGTTGATGATGGTGACTTGGTGCAACGGGGCGATAACTTAGTGCTGCTGATTTTTGAGCGGACTAAGACCGGAGACATCATTCAAGGTTTGCCGAGAATTGAGGAACTTCTGGAAGCTCGGAAGCCTAAAGAATCCTGTATCTTGGCTGAACGATCGGGCACTGCCCAAGTGGTCTACGGCGAAGACGATTCAGTAGAAGTCAAAGTCGTGGATAAAGAAGGACTGATTACCGAATATCCGATCGGTCCAGGTCAAAACCTAATCATCTCCGACGGTCAAGAAGTCCTGTCTGGAGAACGGCTCACAGACGGTCCGGCTAACCCTCACGAGCTGTTAGAAGTTCTGTTCAAAGCGAATAAGGAAACGCTCGGAATTCACGACGCTTCGATGCTTAGTTTGCGAGAAGTGCAAACCTTCCTTGTCAACGAGGTTCAGTCAGTTTATCAGTCTCAAGGCGTTGATATTTCTGACAAACACATTGAAGTCGTGGTGCGACAGATGACCTCTAAAGGTCGCGTCGATGATGGCGGAGACACGACGATGCTGCCCGGTGAATTGGTCGAACTCTATCAAATCGATCAGGTCAATGAAGCAATGTCGATTACTGGAGGTGCCCCTGCGGAATATACTCCAGTGCTGTTGGGCATCACCAAGGCTTCGCTGAACACCGACAGTTTCATCTCGGCGGCGAGTTTTCAAGAGACGACCCGCGTGTTGACTGAAGCTGCGATCGAGGGTAAGTCTGACTGGTTGCGCGGTCTCAAAGAGAACGTGATTATCGGTCGTCTGATTCCTGCCGGGACGGGCTTCAACGCTTATGAAGAAACGGGAACGCCTGACGTTGACATGACCTATGATGGCTCTCCCGTGTTTGATGGCGAAGCCGATCTTAACGAGGTTGTGCTTGACGATCGCACTGCCCGTAGCTATGGTCTGGATAGCTTTGATGAGCGTCCAAGCTTCAGCTTCGAGAGCTTTGGCGGCGGGGCTGCTGATGCTGTAGAAGCCGATGTCTTCTCTCCTATTTTGGAGGACGACGATTTGATTGATGATGGAGTCGATGATGCGGACGATGTAGATGATGATGACATTGAGGTGGATGACGAGCTTTAACTAACGTCCACCATTTGAAGGACGGCATCGACTCGTCCTTACTAATCATCTTAATTTCCTCCCCCTGATTACGAAGTGGGGAGGATTTTTTTGTGGTTTCGCTCAATCAGCGATCGAGTTGATTTGTGAGTCTGGTAGAACAGGCTATTATGATGCGATCGCGGATACATCTTCAAACGATTCAAGATGGGAGGTTAGACAGATGAGCAATCACTTACTCACAGTTCAAAAGTTAAAGCTGGAAAATTGCCAAATTCCAGGCTATTTGGTGATTAGTACAGCTCCTATTAATGTTGAAGATCAATCACAAGTCAAGGATGAAACTGACCCAGAAACATTCATTCAAGACATCACTCAACACCTTAAAGCTCATGAAGAAGATGCAGAAATCTTAATCATGGTTCATGGATATAACACAGGACAATCTGGTGCAGAGTGGTGGTATCAAACGACCTGTGAATATATTGCTCACCATTATCAACAGGCTCCCAAGGGGCTATTAGTGATTGGCTATCGGTGGTCTTCAGAGCAGATTGCTGGAGATGACTCTGGACGCTTCAAAGACAAAATCAAATCCACAGAACAGGCATTGCCTTGGCTAATGAGCCTGATTTCAAAGTTAGGAATTGCTGGGGTTGTAGTCGGCTTAGTCGGAATGATCGTGGGCATTTTCACTGCGCTATTTCAGACTTCTGGGCTAGAGATTCTATTAGCATTTGTGATTCTCTTAATTCTTTCTTTAATAGCTGTTTCCCCAATTTTAACGATCGTTGCTCTCAGGCTGACGGGTTATTTTCGAGACACGTTTCGAGCCTCTAACTATGGCGTATCTGATCTCGTCGAATTGATCCGACAGTTGGATCAAGCGCTGCTGCCTTGGGATCATAAACGGATTCGACTCTCTTTTATTGGTCACAGTATGGGCGCGTTTGTGGTTACCAATGCCGTCCGAGTTTTGTCTGATGTATTTGATCCTGGCTCGATCGGTAGCCTGGACGTGAATAATCGAAAGAAATGCCCTTCTTCTGAAATTGGTAATGTGTTTTGTTTAGGAAAGCTTGTTTTAGTCGCGCCTGATATCCCAGCAGAAGCGATCGTGTCGGGTCGAGCCAACACCCTACGATCATCGCTGCGTCGCTTTCAAGAAGCCTATTTGTTTTGCAACGAAGGAGATATGGCACTTAAGCTAGCGTCTACGTCTGCAAACTACTTCAGCTTTCCAGCAAAAACTCGTGATGGTGGCTATCGATTGGGCAATGTGATGGTCAGAAAATTACTAAGAGGAAACAAAAAAGCGCAACCAACAAACCAGCTTGGCATCGTTAATCAATCTGAAGATGGTCAGCTAATCAATGCCGTCGGATTGGGTTTTCTAGACTACTTGTTTATTCGTGAGCAAAAAGCTTTGTCAGAGAGACAAATGCAAATTGGATTAGAGGAGAATCAGAGATCGATCGCTGAGCTTTTCACCTATTTTGACTGCACAAACTATCAGGAAAAGTATGTTGATCCCAAAACAGGTCAAGAGAAAAACGTTGGGGTTGTCAGTCAAGCTTTAAACAAGCCGTTTCTAAGTCTTCGTGATTATGTCTCCTTGAGCTTGGATTTTTTTGCAGGCAAAATCGACACCCACGGCGGCTACCTTTCTAGTCCTAAAAATCGCCCTCAGCCAGAGCTTAGCAAGCGACTCATTTATGGGTTAAGCTGCCTTGGGTTTGACGGGTTTTTAGCAACCTTGAAAACAGATCCTTTATTTGAGCGATCGCTGACTGAAATCACAGCGTTGCATCCAGAATTGACTTCCCTTCAGCAAGAAAATTTGGCTGCGCTGCAAGTTTTTTCACGCCTGTGTAGAGACGGAGGAATGAATGTCTTGTTGGCACCCGAACGCTACCACGTTGATGTGATGGGAGAGAGCCACGATCGCGATGGCTACTAACCTCAATTAAACTGTTGATGGTAGAGGCGAATCATCGAAAAATCAGCCAAAAATGCTCTGTCGAGGCAGTTTGAGAATGCAGGTTACATCCAAAGCGATCGCAGTCGAATTTCGCAACGTCACCTATCAGTTGGGTCAGCATTCGCTGGTGCTCAATCTCGATTTTAGAATTGAGGCAGGAGAAACCCTAGTTTTGCTAGGTCGGAGCGGCTGCGGCAAGACGACGACGCTTCGGTTAATCAATCGCTTGCTGACTCCAACGATCGGAGAGGTGCTAGTCGAAGGAATCACGACTCGCGAGTGGAATGCGATTCAACTTCGGCGGCAAATTGGCTATGTGATTCAAGAAGTCGGGCTATTTCCTCACTTCACCGTCGAGCGGAATATTGGGGTTGTGCCGTCTCTCCAAAACTGGGAGCTGTCGCGAATTCAAAAGCGAGTCATCGAGCTACTAGAGCTTGTAGGATTAGAACCCGATCGCTTTGCTAACCGATATCCTCACCAACTGTCTGGAGGGCAACGACAACGAGTTGGTGTGGCGAGAGCATTAGCTGCCGATCCGCCGATCTTGCTGATGGATGAGCCGTTTGGCGCACTTGATCCGATTACTCGCGTCGAGCTTCAACAAGAATTTCGGCAGTTACAGCAACGTCTTGGCAAAACGATCGTATTCGTGACTCACGACATTCAAGAGGCTTTCACGCTCGGTTCTCGAATTGGCTTGATGCAAGCTGGAGAATTAGCGGTGCTGGCAACCCCAGAAGAATTTAAGCGATCGACCCATCCCGAAGCGCAAGCATTTTTGAGGGTCAGAAGCGAATGGAATTCTTAAATCGCTATGGCGAAGAGATTTTGCAGCGCAGTGGACAGCATCTATTTCTGGTCGTGACGGCAATCTCGATCGCCGTTCTAATCGGTATTCCCCTCGGAATTTTGATCACACGCAAGCCTAAGTTGAGTAGACCCATACTCGGCTTTGCCAATGCTGTGCAAACGATGCCAAGTTTGGCGATTTTTGGGTTTCTCATTCCGGTGCCGGTGATAGGGGGCATCGGAATGAGAACGGCGATCGTGGCGCTGATTCTCTACTCACTTTTACCCATTATCCGCAATACCTATATCGGGATTATGGGAGTCGATCCGGCAGTCAGAGAAGCAGGGAAAGGAATGGGCATGACCGATCG
>JBBRMC010000061.1:0-11228 GCA_038231055.1 Leptolyngbyales cyanobacterium | reverse complement strand
ATGAAATACAAACGGCAGGCATGGCAATGGATATTAGCGATCGCCACGATCGCTCTATCTCGTCCAGCGTTTGCAGAGCAGATCAATCTTAAGCTGCTGCAACTCAATGATGTCTATGAAATTACGTCGATCGAAGGCGGAACCCGTGGAGGATTAGCGCGAGTCGCCACTTTGCGTCAACAATTGCTTAAAGAAAATCCGCGCACCTACACGATTTTGGCAGGAGACTCTTTTAGTCCGTCTGCGTTGGGCACCGCTCAAGTCGATGGAAAACCGATCGCAGGTCAACAAATGATTGCTGTGATGAATGCTGTGGGATTCAACTACGCGACATTCGGCAATCACGAATTTGACCTTAGTGAAGAATCATTTCACCAACGTTTAAAAGAATCGCGCTTTGTCTGGTTCTCTAGCAACGTTTCAGATGCGTCAGGCAAACCCTTTGCCGGCGTGCCACGATCGGTCGTCTTTTCAGTTGCCAGCGATCCCAACTCCACCGGCAAGCGCGAAGTCATTCGAGTTGGGCTGATCGGCATCACGATAGATAGTAATCACCCCAACTATGTGAGTTTTCGTGACCCGATCGAGGCAGCAAACGCAGAAGTGCGATCGCTCAAAGGACGAGTCGATATTATTATTGCCGTGACTCACCTACCGCTTGACCAAGATCAGCGTCTTGCCCAAACTGTTCCAGAGATCGATTTGATTTTGGGTGGACACGAACACGAAAATATTCAGCAATGGCGGGGTCGAGATTTTACACCTATTTTTAAGGCAGATGCCAACGCTCGGACGGTTTACATTCACGATTTGACCTACGACACCACGACGAAGAGACTCAAGATTTCCTCACGCCTTCAGCCGATTACGGATGCCATTCCTGACGATCGCCGCACTGCCGATGTGGTTAAATATTGGCTCGATCGGGGCTTCGCAGGGTTCCGATCCAAAGGCTTTAAACCCGAACAAGTCGTCGCCACAACTCGCGACACGCTGGATGGGTTAGAAGAAAGTGTGCGTCAACACTCCACCAATTTGACGGATCTGATCGCCAACGCTATGCTCACTGAAACCGGAGCAGACCTTGCCATCTTCAACGGCGGCTCAATTCGGATTGATGACATGTTGCCACCGGGAGCCATTACTCAATACGACGTGATTCGGATTTTGCCCTTTGGCGGCAAGGTGCTGTCGGTTGAGATGCCAGGACAGTTGATCAAGCGCATTCTCACTCAAGGACAAGCCAATCGAGGCACAGGCGGATTTTTGCAAACTGCAAAGGTGACTCAAGAAAAAGGCGCGTGGTTGATTAACGGACGTGCGATCGAAGACACCCAAGTTTATCGAGTTGCCATCAACGACTTCTTAATGTCTGGTCGAGAAACCGGACTAGACTTTCTAACGTTGAAACAATCAGGCGTGAAACTCGTCTCAGAAAAACGAGACATTCGATTAGTGGTGATCGATCAGCTTAAAGCAGAAATGTCATCCAACAAAATCCCGCTTCCAGTTAAGTGATGCGATGGGCAACTAAGAACCCTCACCCCAACCCCTCTCCCATCGGAGAGGGACTTTCAAGAATCTCTAGTTCCCTCTCCTTGGGGAGAGGGCTAGGGTGAGGGCTGCTTTTAGGCGGTTTTAGAGAAGTCTCGCTTCTAGTTCAGTAGACTGAGAGAATGCAAATTCAGCGATTCACCCCCCTTACCTCAGTGATGAAGTTACGACACTGGTTTGTGTGCCTACTCTTTAGTGGACTGATGGCTGTCCCCACTCACGCTGCACCGAGTGCTGTCTGTCCCGCTCCTGCTCTGTCTCGCCTGGTGCGTCACACCGTCACCCCTGGCGAAACCCTTGAGGGAATTGCGCGCCAATATAATCTTATTCCCGCCACGCTGATGGGCATGAACCCAGTCTTAAGAACGGGTAAGGCTCCGATCGGAGCACAGATTCTTATTCCTCCTTACAATGGCATCCGCGCTGAAGTTGCAGCAGGGCAAAATTGGCGATCGGTGGCGGCTCGCTATAAAGTTCGCCCCGATGTATTGTTTGAGGTCAACGGCTGTCAACCCGCTCCTAACGTAGTGTTTGTTCCAGGTGTCAATTGGTCGCCTGTAGAGGGTCAGCCTGCCGCTCCCGCCAATTCGATCGGGCTATCTGGCTATCCGCTTTCCGCCAATTCCGGTCTGATTCTCGGCTATGGCTGGTATTTTCCGACCGGACGCGATCAGCCTGTTTTTCATACTGGGATGGATCTAGCTGCCGCGATCAACTCACCCGTCTTAGCGGTTGGAGAGGGCACGATCGCCTTTGCGGGTCAGCAAGGTGCCTATGGAAATCTAGTGGTCATCAATCATCAGCAGGGTTATCAAACGCGCTATGCGCAGCTAGCCAGCATCAAAGTCAAAGCCGGACAAACGGTGAAACGAGGAACCTTGATCGGCACTGTGGGCAAAACGGGCACTCCTAGTTCTAGTGCTCCACACTTGCATTTTGAAGTCCGATCAAACTCTAAGCTCGGATGGGTTGCCAGTGATCCCGCTCCGATTTTGAAGCGAAATCGTTAGGATGACTGCATCTCTGTCTAATGATGGAGAAAAATAGGCTCTTAAGGTAGATAAGACAATTGATACTCAACCCTTAGAATTTTCTGAGGTAGAGATCACCCTTCAAAAGAGAGATCTGAACCAACACATAATATATTTGAGCTTCCAGTCAGCAAGTTATTAGAGGTGAGTTATGAGTAAGCTGCGCATTGCGATGATTGAAGATCATGATCTTACTCGGATTGGTTTGCGATCAGCGCTTCAACATCGAGAAGACTTTGAAGTGGTCGGGGAAGCTAGAGATGCCAAAACGGGGTTGGCGCTCTTGAAGTCGATCGCGGCAGATGTCGCAATCGTCGATGTCGGGCTGCCTGACATGACAGGCATCGAGCTGACTCAACAGTTCAAACGCTTTCAAGAATCGGGAGAAGCGACTGGCACCAAGATTTTGATCATGACCATGCAAGACAACGAAGACACCGTTTTAGCAGCGTTTGCGGCGGGTGCTGATTCTTATTGCATGAAAGATGCCACGATCGACCAGCTTTCTGAAGCTTTGAAAGTGACTGCTGAAGGAAACTCTTGGATCGATCCGGCGATCGCTCGAATTGTGCTGCAACAGTCTCAAAAGGCTTACTCAAATTCAGGTACGAGTGCGGGTTCTAACACGATTACGATTAAAGGGTTGTCTGCTGAAGATGGCGAATTTATTCCCGCTTATCCTTTAACAAGCAGAGAATTAGAAGTCTTAGCGTTAATTGTGAATGGATGCAGTAATGCTGAGATCGCGAAACAGCTTTATATCACGGTCGGCACGGTTAAAACGCACGTTCGCAACATTTTGAACAAGCTAGGAGCCGATGATCGCACTCAAGTCGCAGTGCGCGCGTTGCGGACAGGATTGATTCAATAATTTGAGGGGTCAGGGTTTTAGAGTGATTTCAGAATCACTCTGATTCCGCAAGCGATCGAGTTCTTTTTGCATCTCTGATCTCAAGTCTTCTGCTTGATGATAGGCGTGCGATCGCCCCAATTTATTATGCAACGGCAAACGCTGCCAGGGATGCTGAACAGGTTGCAGATAATAACGCAGCCGTGTTCTCATTGCCCACACTCCCATTGATGGAAACAACACAAACACCAACAGCAACGGTGACACCGGGAGTAACGGCATTTTGAGCCAGCGTGCTAGCCGCTTACTGTTAAACGTCCAGGGATGCAGATATTCACTTCCGAGACAGATCACGGGCAAAATTGGCACCTGATACCGAACGCTAAGACGCATAAAACTCGGATCAAACGTGGCTAAATCATAGCGATCGTGCCATCCTTTCGCGAGTCCTCGCCAGCTTTCGGGCGCATAGAGCAGAGTAGTCTTTTGCGACATGGCGTGTTCAAAACTTGTTTTCTCGGCTCTGATACCGCCCAACACTTGCGCCCATCCTCGCGGCAGCCACCAGATAAGCCAGGGATGATCAAAAAAGAGTGAATGCGCCACTGGCTGCACATACCAGCCTTTTTTTTGGCTCAAGAGAACGCCCAAACACAGAAAATCCCACGGGAAGCACATCCCGGCGTGGTTGAGCACGACGATCGCAAGTGGGCTGTCGGGCAAATTCTCTAACTGATGTAACTCTGCTCGAAAGAACCGGGTCGCGATCGGAGTCAAAATCTCATCTCGAAACCGTTGCTGATAGTGAGGGTCAGGTTGAGTAGACGTTGATCGCGGCGATCGAAATCCCAATCTTACCCACCGCATCAGCAACGCCAAATAAAACCCACCCGGAATCAAAAACAACAGATATTCCAAACAGTTCCAGCCGTCAGGATCGGGTTTGTAGTGTTGCCAATGGCGATTAAACAAAATTAGCCAACCGGGAGGATACCAGAGGCAAACCCAATCAAACCAACCAAACTGATAGGATTCGTTTGTTTTCTGCACGGCAAAATTCAGCGATTCACAGCCAATCCAAGTCTATCGAATGTAGGGTTGGAGCCGATGGTTAAGACACCAGTTCTGCTTGCTTGGTGGGTTGGGGTTCTTCGATCGGCAAGCCCAACACTTGGCGGTAGAGCTTGACATATTCGATCGCTGACTTATCCCAGCTAAAGTTTTCCTTCATGCCGCGTTGCTGGAGTTCTTTCCACTGAGGTTTGAATCTAAACGCCTCCCACGCCCGAACCAGGCAGGTATAGAGGTCTAGCGGCTCATAGCGATCGAAGCAATAGCCCGTACCGGCATGGTTCATCGGGTCGTGATGCGTGACGGTATCGACTAAGCCACCTGTGCGACGCACGATCGGCACACAGCCATAGCGCAAGGCTAACATTTGACTGATCCCACACGGCTCAAATCGTGACGGCATCAAAAACGTGTCTGCCCCCGCATAAATTCGTCGTGCTAGGGAATCGTTGTAGAGCAGATAAACCGCCATCCGTCCGGGATAGCGACCTGCTAATTGCCACATTTGCGTCTCATAATAGCGATCGCCCGTTCCTAATAAAACGAATTGAGCATCGCTGTAAGCCATGAAGCGATCGAGCATTTGAATCACCAGATCCAATCCTTTTTGCTCAACTAATCGCGACACCATGCCTAACATCAGCGCTTTTGAGTTGACTTCTAAGCCGACTTCTTCTTGCAGAGCAATCTTGTTTTTAAGGCGTTGGTCAATGGTCTCGATCGTAAAGGGTTGCGCCAAGCTCTTATCGACAGATGGATCGTATGCCTCAGTGTCAATGCCGTTGAGAATGCCCGACAGTTTACCGCCAATAAACGACAGCAATCCTTCTAGCGTTTCGCCATAAGCAGGAGTCTTAATCTGCTCGGCGTAGGTTGGCGAGACGGTGTTGACACGATCGGCAAACTGCACCGCCGCCGCCATGACGTTATGACCTTGCATATACCAGGGGCACCAGGTCATTCTCTCCAGTTTCCAGCGCCACGGACCTTGATAAGCAAGGTTGTGAATCGTAAACACCGTCGAGATATCGGGGTCTTGGTGCATCCACACCGGAATCATGCCTGTATGCCAATCGTGACAATGCACAATCTCAGGCTTCCAATAATTCCAGCAAAATTCTGCTGCGCCGTTTGAGAAGAATGTAAACCGCCAGTCTTCATCTTCTCCGCCATAGACGCGACGCGGATCAAACACAGGGTGCCCAAATAAATAAAGCGGCACATCTGACCCCGGCAACACCGTTTCATACACCGCGAATTGGTTAAACATCGCGCTGCCCGTCCAAATTGGCTCTGCCGGAATCTCGATCTTGTCGGGCAAGAACCCATAGTAGGGCATGAAAATCCGTACATCGTGCCCCATGGCTTTCAGCACCTTGGGCAACGCACCGACCACATCTCCCATTCCACCGACTTTAGCGATCGGCGCGGCTTCGGCAGCAACTAACAAAATTCGCATGGTAACTTTCGGGTTCCTTGATGTGGTCAGCATTGTGATCATACCGATTAAGGGACACGCTTCAACGAGTTGGCGCGATCGCAAATTCGAGACCGTCACTTCTCGTCTGTGACAAAATGAAAGCACCCCATCATGAGCCAGGTTCTATGCTCAAACCTTCCTCAGTCTCAATGCCACGATTAGAGAATGGCGATCAACTGTCTCGCACCGAGTTTGAGCGTCGCTATGCAGAGACTCCTAAAAAATTTAAAGCAGAATTGATTGAAGGAGTCGTTTACGTGGCATCTCCAGTTCGAGCCAAAAATCACGGTAGACCTCACGCCTACATCATGGGTTGGTTGGGTGCTTATGTTGCAGCTACGCCAGGAGTTGATATCGCAGACAATTCCACCGTCCGATTAGACTTCGACAACGAGCCTCAACCCGATGCCTTGCTCCGCATTGAGCCAGAATTTGGCGGCAGATCCCGAATTACTGAGGATGACTATATTGAAGGTGCACCGGAATTGATTGTAGAAATTGCTGCAAGTAGTGCTTCTGTAGACATGAATACCAAACTCAACGCTTATCGCCGCAATGGAGTGCAAGAGTATATTGTTTGGCAAGTTTACGAGAATCAAATCGCCTGGTTTTGCTTACAAGAGGGGGAATACATTCGCTTACAGCCAGACACGACGGGAATAATCCGCAGCCAAGTTTTCCCAGGACTTTGGTTAGCGGTGGATGCACTTTTGAGGGGAGACTTAGCGATCGTCCTCACTGAGTCGCAAAACGGATTAGCAACGTCAGAACATGGGGAATTGGTCGATCGGCTCAACCATTCTTGAAACCAAAAATTCCGCAGGGCAACCATCTAAGCATTGCCCTATATCAGTCTTCTAAGAGTTATCGAACAGCAGCAGAAATCTCATCAAGGATTTCTTTCGCGCCTTTTTCAATCAGTTGATGAGCGAGTTGAGTGCCCAACGCTTCAGCCTCAGCAGCCGTTCCTGAAACCTCACCTTTGACGACTTTTTGACCATCTACACTCGCGACGATCCCCGTCAGCGTTAGCGTATTGTCCTTAAGAACGGTGTTGACCCCGATCGGAACCTGACATCCGCCTTCTAACTCGCGCAAAAATGCCCGTTCTGCATAGCAGCGATCGGCAGTTGGCTGATGCTGCAACGCTTTGAGAATGGTCAAAATCTCAGCATCATCGCTGCGGCACTCAATGCCTAATGCACCTTGTCCAACCGCGTGAAGCGAGATCTCAGCCGGAATCACTTGATCGACTCGATCGCCCAAATCTAACCGTTCCAAACCCGCAACTGCTAAAATCAGCCCGTCATATTCGCCCGCATCTAATTTTGCGAGACGAGTGATCACATTTCCGCGCACATCTTTAAATGCAAAGTGCGGGAAGTGATGGCGAAGCTGTGCCAATCGTCTGAGCGAAGAAGTCCCAATCACAGCACCTTCTGGCAGCGTATCGAGTTGTTTGCCTCTGTGCTTTTCATGCACCACGAGCGCATCAGCCGGATTTTCTCGATCGGTGACGCAGCCCAACATCAGCCCTTCGGGTAAGCGAGTCGGCAAATCTTTGAGCGAGTGAACTGCAAAATCAATGTCTTGATTCAGCATCCCGACTTCTAATTCTTTCGTAAACAGCCCTTTATCGCCAATTTTTGCCAACGCGACATCCAGGATTTTGTCTCCCTGAGTGCTCATCGTGTGAACTTCAAAGGTGCGATCGGGAAACGCTTTTTGCAATTGCGCCTGCACCCAATGGGTTTGCACGAGCGCAAGCTGACTTTTGCGAGACCCAATACGGATAGTGCGGCTAGAAACGGGGGATGTGGTGAGAGACATATCAACGAGTATGCGAAACTGGCTTCAACGGTGACCTTTTCCACCTTACCGTAGTCAGTCGCCCCGATCGTGAGCGATCGCCTTGAGGAATGGTTACAGATAATTAAGTTCTCAAAGGTCTAACAGGAAATAGGGTTTGCAAGTCTATGACCCGTCCTGTGGTACTGATACCTTTTTTAAGCGTAGAATGAGGAATGGAGAGATGAGTCAGAAGATTAAGGAGAAACCTAACTCATTACAGGACTACCTGCGCCTCAGCTACCCCGTCACTTTGTATCCAGAGCCAGAAGGTGGGTATGTAGCGGTGATTAAGGATCTTCCGGGATGTATGACTCAAGGCGAAACTCCTGATGAAGTCATGGCAAATATTGAGGAAGCGCGTCAACTTTGGATAGAAACTGCTTTTGAATATGGGGATGAAATTCCACTTCCTTCAGATGCTTTGACGATCGCTGAATAGGAAATATCTTGGGTAATGGTGATGCGATCGACTCAGCAGAAATAGATGTTGAGTAAAGTTATCACATTCCCGCGATCGCCAGTCTCACCTTCTCTGCTGTCGTCGGAGCCAGCAGCACCCCGTTTCGATAATGTCCGGTGGCGAGCAAAATATTTTGATAGCCAGGAAGCCGTTCGATAATAGGAGCAGGGCGACCTTGAGGACGGGGACGCAATCCGTACCAGGTGCGAATCGTTTCGGTGTTAGTTAAATCAGGACAAAAGGCGATCGCTTGCTCCATGACTGCCTCAAAACTCGCGGCATCCGGTGCTAACTCTCCCCCATCAGACGGAAATTCTACCGTTGCGCCAACCCAATAATCGCAGCCTCCTAGCGGTACGAGATGAACATCATTCCCGGTGATCACAGGTTGATTGATTCCTAATGGTTGATTGAGTCGGAGATGAATTGCTTGACCCAAAACAGGGCGAATGTCGATCGGGTGCGCCAACGCTTTTGTGAGCGGCGTTGAACCTAACCCGGCTGAAATAATTAGCCAATCGATCGCAAGATTTCCCTTAATCGTGTGGACTTCTCGATCGCTGCCTCCTGTCACCGTCGTATCAAACTCAAAGGTCACTCCTCGCTGCTTTGCCCCAGCAATCAACGCCTGAGTTAACGCAACGGGATTGACTTGACGATCGTTTGGTGAATAAATCGCAGCCGTGATCGAATCTAAATTCAGGTAGGGATAATCAGATTGGAGACGATCAAGTCCTAAAATCTCTAACGTCCAGCCTTGCGATCGTCGAATCTCAACCAACTTTTCCCAGACAGACAGATCTTCCTCAAATTGCAGCATTAGAATCCCCTTGCGGTTGAAGGGAATGTCTAAACCTGTGAGGGTTTCTAATTCAGGAATTAATTTCTCATAATATTGGAGGCTCTCTAATCGCATTCGGAGATTATTACCCTTCTCCTTTTTGCTGATTGCCCCCATTAATACGCCGAGCGCTGCGCCTGTAGATGTGGGGCAGAGACTCAAATTAGGCTCGACAGGTGCGGGCTGTTGGTCAAAGACCGTTAGTGTCAAGTCTGGGATTTTGCTAAGTTCATAAGCGATCGTGGCTCCCACAATCCCACATCCGACTACTGCAATCTTAATCATGGGTCACTTGCCAAAAGATTGTACTCGCGACCCATGACCCATCTCACGCTTGAGGAACTAGCTGAAAGAACGCATCAAACGCTTTGACGGCTTTGCTATATTCGCGAACAGCAAGCTCAGAATCAGCCTTGTCAGCCGCCCGATCAATGGTGACAAGTGCATCAAAAACTTCCTTTGCCGCCTGTCGAGATGGCTTTTGGGCATTGGGCAAGAGGTCTCGCGTCACGGCACTCATCTTCACCCGCAGTTCACCTAGCGGACCGTGAATGAAATTTCGTACAAACGTCCAGTCTTCTTTTTCAATTAATGCCTGAAGTTCGGGCAACCGATCGCGCATGGCTGACACCTCTTTGGCATGGCTTTGAACCTCTTCGATCTGCTCAGGCGTATAGGTTGGAGCTTTTGCCACGGTTGGACTACCACAGCTTATAAGCAACACGGCTACAAGCGCTAGAACAATTGACAAAATTGATCGATGCTTTGTCATAACTAAACTTTTTCTCAACTGACTAACTTGAGTTGCATCCACACGGTTAAGGGCAACGATGGACTGCCTATACAAAGGAGTTTATCTCAAAACGGAACGCCTGTAGGGCACCTAGTCATTGCCTAGTCAAAGATGCGTCATTCATCTAACGAAAGCCTTAAGCAAACTGACAACCGCTTCGATGAGATTAAAGTTAGAGTAGGGCGATACAGAGCGATCGAGATTTATGGTTCTCTCCTTGAAGCAATTGGCGATCGGAACTTCACTGCTAGCAGTTGGGGGAGGTGCTGCCCTCATCAGCAGTCATTATAACGGGCGGCTCACGAGCAGTTCGTCACCTGGGTTGCCCCTCTTTGCTAATCAATCTACTAAGATTGCCGTCTCAGATAACGCGACCAACAACTCAAATTTTATCGCTGCCGCCGTCGAAAAAGTTGGACCTGCCGTCGTTAGAATTGACTCTGCCCGACGCATTAACAGCCAGGTTCCTGATGCTTTACGCAATCCGCTATTTAAGCGGTTTTTTGGCGACCAACTGCCTGCCCCTGAAGATCGAGTCGAGCGGGGCACTGGGTCGGGGTTTATTGTCAGCGCTGACGGTCGTCTCGTCACTAATGCTCATGTTGTATCGGGTTCAGACACCGTTGAGGTCAAGCTCAAAGATGGGCGCACCTTTGAAGGAAAAGTGGTGGGAGTCGATCCGGTGACGGATGTGGCAGCCGTGAAAATCAATGCTAACAATCTGCCTAGCGTGGAGTTGGGGAAATCTTCGACGTTGCTGCCAGGGCAGTGGGCGATCGCCATTGGCAACCCCTTTGGACTCGATAACACCGTGACAGCAGGAATTATTAGCGCCCTCGATCGCTCCAGTTCTCAAGTGGGCGTGCCCGATAAGCGGGTCAACTTTATTCAAACCGATGCAGCAATTAATCCGGGCAACTCTGGTGGACCCTTGCTGAACGATCGGGGCGAAGTGATTGGCATCAACACCGCAATTCGGGCAGATGCTCAGGGGTTGGGGTTCGCAATTCCGATCGAGACTGCGAGGCGAGTTGTTGAGCAGCTATTTAGCAAAGGTCGAGTTGAGCATCCCTTCTTAGGCATTCAGATGGTCGATCTGACTCCGACGATCAGAGATGAAATTAATAAAGACCAGGAAACTCAGGTGAAGGTGAGCCAAGACCGAGGGGTCTATGTGGCACGGGTGTTAGATAATTCTCCTGCCGCTCAGGGTGGAGTGCAGCCGGGAGATGTGATTCAAAAAATTAATGGCACTCAGGTCAAGACCGCTTCTGATGTCCAGGCGCAGGTAGAAGCT
>JBBRMC010000060.1:0-11254 GCA_038231055.1 Leptolyngbyales cyanobacterium | reverse complement strand
TTTCTTGAAGCTGAGCCGTAATTCCACGGATATCTCATCTTCAGGTTAATTAAGTTATGACGTAGAATCTGCCAAATACTGAGATCGAAACCCGCATCGTAGATACACTCTAAGACGACGCAGATTTTTAGTGAGGTTATGGCACATGGTTCATCCCGCTCCGATCGTGACGACGATTAACCCGATCAAGTTTGGCACTGACGGCTGGCGAGGATTGATTGCCGCCGACTTTACCTTTGATCGGCTCCGATTTGTTGCCCCCCTTGCCGCTCAAGTTTTGGCGAAGGTTTATGGCAGCACGACCGGGAGCAACACGATCGTCGTGGGCTACGATCGCCGCTTCTTGTCAGAAGAATTTGCCCAAGCAACAGCAGATTCAGTGAGAGCGATCGGGTTTGATGTCTTGCTATCTGAGTGCTTTGCGCCGACTCCTGCTTTTAGCTGGGTTGCCAAACAGCAAAATGCACTGGGCGCACTTGTGATTACGGCAAGCCACAATCCGGGTGGATATTCTGGGCTGAAGGTTAAGGGAGCTTTTGGGGGGTCAGTGCCGCCTGAAGTGACACAGCAGATTGAAGCGTTGATCCAGACCGAGACCGTAGCGCGGTTAGCCGAAAAGCCAGGTTCGCTGGAACGATTTAACCCCTGGGTGAGCTATTGTGATGGGCTGAGATCGCTAGTCAATATCGATGCTATTCAAACCGCGATCGCTGATGGCAAAATTACGGTTTTTGCAGATGTTATGCACGGTGCAGCCGCAACGGGATTAGAAAGACTGTTAGGAGTTCCAATTCAGGAGTTGAACAGCGATCGTGATCCCCTGTTTGAAGGGGGTGCTCCTGAACCACTGCCGCGCTATTTGTCTAAGCTGCTGCAAACGATTCGCGACTATCACCGTGCCGCTCCCGTTGTGGGATTGGTGTTTGACGGAGATGCCGATCGCATTGCGGCTGTTGACGGACAGGGCAATTTCTTGAGTTCTCAAGTCTTGATCCCCATTTTGATTGAGCATCTCTTTACCCGCAAGGGCTACCGGGGTGAAGTCGTCAAGACTGTAAGCGGCTCAGATTTGATGCCTCAAGTGGCTAAACTGCACAATTTACCGGTATTTGAGACTCCAATTGGATACAAATACATCGCCGATCGAATGTTAGAAACTCAAGTTCTTTTGGGCGGTGAAGAGTCGGGCGGAATTGGCTATGGGCATCATATTCCCGAACGAGATGCACTGCTAGCTGCGCTCTATCTTCTAGAAACGGTCGTGCATACGGGGCAAGACTTAGGTGAACAGTATCACCAGCTTCGGCAAAAAACGGGCTTTATGGCAGTCTACGATCGGATCGATCTCCCCCTCGCTAGCATGGAGGTGCGGGCAAAGCTGCTCACTCAACTGCAAACCCAGCCCCTAAAAGAGATTGCAGGACGATCGGTGATTCATTGTCAAACTGACGACGGCTACAAGTTTCGGCTAGCAGATCAGAGCTGGTTACTCATTCGATTTAGTGGCACCGAACCTGTTCTGCGGCTGTATTGTGAAGCGGCGACGATGGATCTAGTCCAGCAAACGCTTAACTGGGCAAAAGATTGGGCTGATTCAGTTTAACTAGAGGGGGCGAATGCATCGCCCCTGATCTAGGCGATTTAGGGGCATCCTAGACTATCGCGTGTAGCAACGCCTGTGACGGGGTTGACCCCCGAAGCCGTTTCACAGAGTTTTTTGATGGTATAGCGATCGAGCAAGGCATCCGTAAAATCGGCTCCTGTCACATTCGCCTCATCTAAGATGCTGCGGGAGAGGGTTGCCTCAACAAAAATCGTGTTTCTCAAGTCTGCTTTATAGAATGTGACACGATCGGCGAGTGCCCATTGCAGGTTAGCCCCTGCTAAATTAGCAGACAACAGATTCCCATTCGTTAAAATCGCGCTCTTTAAGTTAGCCCCTTGAAAATTGGCTTCTCGCATCTCAGCCCCCACAAAAACCCCTCCTTCTAAATCCGTATTTGAGAAGTCACGCTTTTCAAGCTGAGTGCTGGTGTAGTTGATAGTCTTGGTTTGAGCATTTGCCACAGGAGTAGCAGCCAGCAATATCCACAGACAAGCCAACGCTAAAAGAATAGTTAGACGAACTAGAAAGGAGACTGCGGGGGCAATCTTTCTAGACGTTTGGGGAGCGATCGAAGTTTGAGTAACCAAAGGCATCAGCAGAAAATGCAGAATTTGACGAGCTTTTTATCTTATTCCTTAGATTTAACCGCTTGATGAGCTAGCCAGTCATCTCCCACACGAATGGTTAAATCAGAATCTAAGTCTCCAACTGAGGTGGCCTCAACTCCACCGAACCCGATGACTCCTTGTAAGGTCTTTGCCGATCGTAAGTCGCCTTTCTGCACAATGATCTGAGTTTTGCCTTGATGATCTGCCCAATCTTGCGTGAGATAAACATTCTCATATCCCAAGCTAGTCAGGTAGCTGACAAACCGATTGCCTGCATCGGGCTGGCTAGAAGCATTTTGCACCGCAATTCTCACAGGAGCGCTGGCAGTTGGACTTGAGGCATCAGCAGACCCAATTTTGAAATAGTCCTGCATGACGCGATCGCGTCCCTGAGGGTTCATAATCCAATAGCTGGCGGCAAACTCATCGGGTGCGCTAAATCGCCCTGGCAGCATCACCATTTTGAAGTCATCTTTCTCTAATCTCAACCCAAAGTTGACTAACGCCAGCATTTCTTCAGCGCTGAGGTTAGTGTCAATATACTTCTGCATCATCGTGACTAAACTCGGCACTCGCGGCAGCACTAAAGGACTTGCCAACTTCGATCGCAGTGCCTTAATCAGTGTTTGCTGACGTTGAACCCGCCCAATATCGCCAAAATTATCGTGACGGAACCGTGCAAACTGCTCTGCTTGGTCGCCGTTTAGCGTTTGCCAACCTTGAGCCAAATCAATTTTCAGCTTTTGAGTGTTGTCTACGTAAGACATCCGTTCAGGTACATAGACTTCAACGCCGCCCAGCAGATCGACCAACTCGCGAAACGCGCTAGTGCTGATGCGCATATAGCGATCAACCTCAATCCCGTTCATGGTATTGGTGACAACTTGACGAGCCAACGCCGGACCACCACTCGCGTTTGCCTGATTGATCTTCGTTACCCCGATCCCCGGAATCTCTACCTGAGTATCTCTAGGAATCGATAGCAAATTGACGGTGTTATCAGACGGGTCAATTCGCAGCAGCAACATTGTGTCACTGCGACCTGAGAAGATTTCGTCTGAGCTATCAGGCACCCCAGGGACTTTATCAATTCCCATCACTAATATATTGACCGGGCGACCGACCCGATATTGGAAGCCACTACGCCATAAGTCATTAAAAATCTTCTGTCCTTCGGCTGGGGCAACTGCACCAGGGATCGGAGTAATCATGGCAAGAGTGGTGCCGATCGTTGCAGAAGCGGTGGCAGCAATCAAAAAGGCAAAGCCCCAAAACATGGAGCGAGCGATCGTAACGCCCTCAGCAGTTTTTTTTAAGGGAATCGGCACCACAGAGCCAGAAACAGCAGGCACAGGCTGACCTTCACGATTTTTCAGCACAGTCGGCTGTCTTGACGTTGATTGACTCTTCAACTGTTCCACTCCCTACCACTTAAAAAACTAACCTCAGCACCCAAACCTGATAACACTGCCACCTCAAATGATTCCCGATATCCTAGCCTAAACTTTCTGGCTTTCTCTCACCTTCTAGAGAGAATTAAGCAGCTCACTTGTCTGCAAGCGGCTTCTTTCAATCAAGAAAACGAGCTACTCTCCCATCGGTAAAGAAATTGTTACGCAGTGTAACCTTCTGGGAATTCTACCCTTGAATCTGACCTTATGGCTAGCTAATAACAGCAGACTAAAGATTTGATTTCAGAACATCCTGAACTTTTTGTAAGACTTTATCGTCTTTCTTGAAAAGCTAGGATGAATTGAGAAGAATCCGCAAAGAGAGCCTATTTTAAGAGATTTAAGATTCGGGGATTCATTAAGATTGTGACGAAGTATAGATACGCACTTGAATACCCTGCCTACTGCTGAGTATTCAATTTTAGCTTCAAATTTGCCCTCTCATTCGCCGTGCGACGCAGCCAATATTCCCTATGACTCAAACTCTTGTGCCCGTCATCCTCGCTGGAGGCAAAGGCGAACGCTTTTGGCCTTTAAGCCGCAAACATCGTCCTAAACAGTTCTTATGCCTCGATGGGAGCGATCGGAGTCTTCTACAGTCCACTGCTGAGCGCCTGCTTCACACAGCTAACGGGTGGGATAATCTTTGGGTGGTTACTGCTTCTCACCTTGCTCAGGGAGTTCAAGAACAACTGCCTGACTTACCCCTTGCAAACTTGCTCATCGAACCCGAAGGACGAGACACTGCCCCTGCTGTCGCGTGGAGCACATTAGAAATCGTAAAACGCTATGGCGAAGACGCGATCGTAGGCTTTTTCCCCGCCGATCACTGGATCGACAATCAAGAGATTTTTGAGGAAACCCTGCACGCAGCCGTTGATCTGGCAGTCAAAGAAGCCGCGATCGTAACGTTAGGAATCACCTGCAATCAAGCCGCAACGGGCTATGGCTATATTGAGCAGGGCGAAAAAGTTGGGCTTTACGGCAACGGCTCAGGGTATCCTGGCTATCGTGTCGATCGCTTCACCGAAAAACCTGATCGCGAGACTGCGCAAGCCTTTTTAGACAGTGGTCGCTTTAGCTGGAACGGTGGAATGTTTGTCTTTCAGGCAGGCGTTGCTCTTAAAGAATTACGTCGCCACGTCCCAGAGATTTTGCTGCCCCTTGAAGAGAAAGGCGTTGCTGCTTACCCGACCCTTCCTAAAAAAAGCATCGATTATGCCTTAATGGAAAAGACTGATCGCGCCTATGTGCTGCCCGTCACGTTTGGCTGGGATGATTTAGGCGATTGGGCTGCGATCGAGCGACTTCTCAAAAAAGCAGACAATCCTAACGTAGAACTGGCAACTCATGTGGGCTTAGACACTCATGGAGCGCTGCTTTACTCAACAGATGACGATGAGCTAATTGTGACGATCGGCTTAGAGGATACGGTGATCGTCCGTGATGGAAAAGTGACCTTGATCGTCAAAAAAGATCGGACTCAAGAAATCAAAACCATTCTCAAAACGCTGCACACACGACCAGAGTTTGAAAATTTATTGTAAAAAAATCCCTTTGGAAAAGAATTGCGACCACTCAACCCACCCCAGCAGAAACTACCTGAGTCGGAACGCTGTTCTCATCTAAAAAATCGTGATTTTTCATAATGTCATAGAGGTTCACTCCGACCTCCAATAAACAGCTATGACCGCTTTTAGGCAAGATCACGACATAGGCATTGCGAAACGCCCGTTTTAAGCGATAAGCTTCTGGCAGCGATGGCAGCAATTTGTCCTCTGCGCTTGCAAGAATTAACGCGGGCTGCGTGAGTTGTCTGAGCTGCTGCCTGGGCACGCGAAATTGCTGAAGTAACGCCATTCGCCAAATTGACGTTTTTTGAGGTACCGATCGCACTGCCTCAACTAATGCCTGTTGATCGACCTCGGCAATCTGGTCAAACGATGCCAAGAGCGGTAAAAATGTCACGGATGAAAACCGATAGGCGACCTCTGGCAGATAGCGACTAATTTGCGATCCCCAGGCGATCCAAGGTCGGCGATTAAACGATGACGCGGGGTTCACTAGAATAATGCGGTGGAATAGATCAGGTGCTAGAACTGCTACCTTCATTGCCAAGCAGCCCCCAAACGATTCTCCGCATAAATATACCAATCGCGAAGTGGTTCCAGCTAACTCACTCTTGATTAGCTCGATCACCTGCTGTGCCAATTCGTCCCAACCTGTTAAATCGTCGGGGGAAATTGCTAGACATCGCACATCGAATCTAGCTTCTAGTCCTTCTGTTTGCGTTCGCAGAAGCTGCCCCGTCCCATCCATGCCTGGCAGAAACACAAACAGTGGGCAGTTGGGCTTGAGAGTTTTTGGGGTCAAAAAACAAGGGTGACTCATGGAACAAATACTAAATTAAAGGTTTTTAATAGCATCCCTGTAGCAATAGCTGATTGATCTCATCATGGCAATGGCTCGTAAGATGATGAACGATCTCCCGTGCTCCTTTGCCTTGATATTTTTGCCGTTGGGAGGGAGTAATCCAAAACGGTCGACCTATCAGGACATCTACGCGCTGATAAATGACTAGGGGATGCCAACCATCCTGTTTGAATAGTGGCTCAGAGGGGTCAAAAAAACTCAGTAGCTTTAAAGGAACCGCTGAACTTTTCATCTCGTCTTGAACGGCGATCGCGATCGGCAACACTGCCAAATCTTGCACTGGAGCTTTGAGCGCCAAATGAGCAAACCCTCGCTGAAAGTCCCCCATCTCACATCGCGCCGGACTGTTGACCATTGGCTCAGTTCCTTCGGGAAATACCCCAACAGCTTGTCTGGTTTGCAAGAGTTGTATTGCTTGATGGAAAAAGCTCTGCTGCCTTTGATCGGAGTTTTCGAGCGGAAAGCAGCCTAACTTAGTGACCACTTCGCGCATCACAGGCACCTGCCCCATGTAGTGATGACAAGCAAACCGAATCGGGCGGCTCATTGCCGACATTAATAGAGGAGCATCCAAAAAGCTGCGATGGTTGCTCACGACAAGAGTGGCACCCGTCTGAGGAACTCGATCGCGGTGATGCAAGTACATTTGAATGCCCATCGCTGACAGCAGCAATCGCGAAATGTGGAGCGGACTATCAGAAGCCATGCAGATCGAACTAGAGTTTTTATGGACTGGTTGTTTAATTATTAACCTTACTTTACTTAGGTTAACAATATCTCAGGTTATAAATAGTAGCTTGATGCTCTCGTGGGTGAGTCCGTCTTGCTGCGTTGCTAGAAAGTTTGGGGTTTATTGGTGCTTTGGGACTGACGCTGGAGTGGATTTTTGCCCCGTTCGACCCCAATCAATCGGGTTCCTTGTACCCTGTGTTCAATTATTTAAGATTGTCTGCCTAATTTTGCACAGCGTTGTTAGCTAAAATCAGTTCAGACGTTAGATAAATAAGGGTAGGGCTACTCTGTTTATTGACAAGCTGACACTGCTTGAATTGAAAACTGTCTAAAATGGCTAAGTTCAAGCCCCTGGTGAACTATTGACAGTTAAGTCGGGGGTTGTTTTGATGGTATCCATGAGTTCTGAAAGCGCAAAGAAGCACACATTTTCAATCACGACACCGCTCTACTACGTAAACGATCTACCTCATATTGGTAGCGCATACCCGACGATCGCGGCAGATGCAATGGCGCGTTTTCAGCGGTTACAGGGAAAGTCTGTGCTGTTTGTGACTGGAAGCGATGAGCATGGGCAAAAAATTGAACGCACCGCCGAGAGTTTAGGGCGGTCTCCCCAAGAGCACTGTGATTTGGTTGTTGAGGGCTTTAAAAGCCTGTGGGATAAACTCAACATTCGCTACGATCGCTTTATTCGCACCACAGACGAGCGTCACGCCGCGATCGTCAACGAGTTTTTTCAACGAGTCTGGGAAAACGACGACATTTATCTGAGTCAGCAACAGGGCTGGTATTGCGTAGCGTGTGAAGAGTTTAAAGAAGAGCGAGAGCTTCTTGACGAACACTACTGTGCCACTCACCCTAATAAACAAGCAGAGTGGCGTGATGAAGAAAACTACTTCTTTCGGCTGTCAAATTATCAGCAAAAACTCGAACAACTCTACCAAGACCAACCCGACTTTATTTTGCCGACCACTCGCCGCAATGAAGTGCTTAGTTTTGTGGGGCAAGGCTTGCGAGATTTTTCAATATCCAGGATAAACTTAGACTGGGGTTTCCCGGTGCCTGTTAATCACAAGCACACGCTCTATGTCTGGTTTGATGCTCTGTTAGGCTACATTACTGCCCTGCTTGATCCCGACGATGAGCCGACGTTGGACAACGCGCTGTCTAAGTGGTGGGCAATCAATATTCATCTCATCGGTAAAGACATACTGCGATTTCACGCCGTCTATTGGCCCGCAATGCTGATGTCAGCAGGCTTATCTTTACCCGATCGTGTCTTTGGGCACGGTTTTCTCATTCGTGATGGTCTGAAGATGGGTAAAAGCACCGGGAACGCTATTGACCCAGTGCCCCTCGTCGATCGCTATGGAGCCGATGCCGTTCGTTACTATTTCCTTAAGGAAATCGAGTTTGGGCGAGATGGGGTGTTTGATGAAGTACGTTTTGTCAATATTCTTAACGCTGACTTAGCCAACGACTTAGGAAATTTGCTCAACCGAACGCTGAAAATGGCGCAAAAATACTGTGAAGGTAGCGTTCCTGATATTTCTGGAGAGGAGGTGCCAACAGACAATTTCTTAAAATCGGTGGGGTTAGGGTTAGGCGATCGAGTGGCACACTCTTATAATGCTCTTGCGTTTAGCGCTGCTTGTGAAGCCATTTTGACTTTGGTTAGAATGGGCAATAAATACATTGATGAGCAAGCCCCTTGGACGCTTTATAAACAAGGAAAACAAACAGAAGTTGAGCAAGTTCTCTACTCGGTTTTAGAATCAGTTCGATTAGCAGCGTATCTTTTGTCACCTGTTATCCCAACGACAAGTACTCAGATTTATCAGCAGTTAGGATACTCGGCTGACTTTAGCGACACTCGTTTATTGGATGTTTCAATCACATTCCCAGACCATCAGACGTGGGGAATTCTTCCCGCTAAACAAATTTTAGGGGAGCCGCGTCCGGTGTTTCAGAAATTAGAGCTTCCGGGGGAAGGGACTTCTTAAGGGCTAAGGTCATAGTCTTTCTACATTTCATGCAGATTAAACATCACATACATTTCATAAAAAACCGAGGTTAGCAATTTTGTTAAATCATTTAAACGAGTCTGAAACAGTATTTTCACCAGAGCAAGTTCTTGAAAATCGCGGTCGAGTTGCCATCTTTATTGATGGGTCTAACCTTTTCTATGCAGCGCTGCAATTGGGGATCGAAATAGACTACACCAAGTTGCTTTGCAGTTTAACAGCGGGGTCTCGCTTGCTGCGATCGTTCTTCTACACGGGGGTCGATCGCACCAACGAAAAGCAACAGGGCTTTCTGCTGTGGATGCGCCGCAACGGTTATCGTGTCATCTCAAAAGATTTGGTTCAACTCCCCGATGGCTCTAAAAAAGCAAACTTGGATGTCGAGATCGCAGTCGATATGATGTCACTGGTGGGATCTTATGACACGGCTGTGCTAGTGAGTGGCGATGGCGACTTGGCGTATGCGGTCAATGCCGTGAGCTACCGTGGGGTGCGCGTTGAAGTCGTTAGCCTGCGATCGATGACCAGCGACAGTTTGATTAATGTTGCCGATCGCTATATCGACCTCGACAACATCAAAGAAGATATTCAAAAAACGCCGCGTAGCTACACCTACCGTCCGCTTTCTGGGATTGGAATCATGGATGACCCCGATGATGATCACTCGATCTAAATCAGGGGTTTAAAAACTGGTAGGGGAGTGATGGAGACACAGGGTTTCCCACTCCCCTACTTCTCTGTTGAACGAGAAAGCTAGAAGCCAAAGGGAGCATTTTGGCGCTCGATCGCGTCTAGATGTTTATGAACGCCTCAGTATAGCTCTATGACAATTTCTATTAAAAAGCCCATCGTGAATCGAGCGATCGCTCTAAATTTACTTCTGATTACGTTACTTACAGGTGCAGGTGGCTGCTTTAATCGCAACCGAACCGCCGATAAACTCGCAGAAGACACGAAAGGAATTCAGCGATTTGACAGCAACCTCACCTTCAACAATGTGACCCTTGAGCAAGCAGACGACAAGGGCAAGCTGTGGTGGAAGATGAAAGCCAAGCAAGCCAGCTACAGCAAAGATCAAAAGAACGCAGTCATTGAAGATCCAAAAGGTGAACTTTACCAGGATGGCAAGCCCGTGTTTCAGATCGCCGCGCAAAAAGGCGAGGTTAAGGGGGATGGCAAGTCTATCTTGCTTAAGGGAGCGATCGTGGCAACCGATCTGCGAGATGGCACGATTTTAAAGGGTGACGAGTTAGAGTGGCGACCCGCTGAAGATGTGCTGTTCGTTCGTAACAACGTGACGGGCAGCCACAAACAAATGCAGTTTTCAGCCCAAGAGGGACGGGTTTTAACGCGCGCTCGAACGATGGAACTCTTTCGTCAAATTGTTGCTTCATCTAAAACGCCTGACCTTCAAATGAGAACCGAGCATCTGACTTGGGACGTTAAGGGAGAGAAAGTAATGGGCGATCGTCCCATTCAATTTGACCACTATAAAAACAAAGTGTTGATCGATCGCGGCTCGGCTGACAAGGCTGATGTCGATTTAAAAGCCAAAACCGTCAACCTTCAGCAAAACGCTAGACTCGATTTAAAAGAAAAAGGGGTTCAGGTCAGCAGCAATAGTCTGCTTTGGAACCTAGATGCTCAAACCATTAACTCTAGTGAACCGATTACGATTCTTAATCCGCCTCAGCAAGTCACTTTAACCGCCAATCAAGGACAGATGGATTTGCAGAAGAACACGGTTGATCTCGTAGGCAACGTTCGAGGAGTCGGGCAAAAAAATCAGTCAAAACTAGATGCCGATCGAGTGCTCTGGTTCATCAACACGCAGCAATTTGAAGCAACAGGCAATGTAAATTATCGGCAAGAAAATCCGCCGTTTAATCTTTCAGGTCCTCGCGCATCTGGCAAACTCGACGATCAGCAAGTTGCAGTCAACGGGGGCAGAGTCGAGCTTCAAATTACGCCACAGCCAAAGCAGTAACGCTATCCTACATCGCCTTCTGGCTGTTCAGGAATGCTTTGTCCGAGACGAGGTTCTGTTCCAGCTAATAAGCGTTGAATATTGGTACGGTGTAGCCAAATCACATAAACACCCCCTGCGACCGCGAATAAGCAATAGGGCAACGGCTGACGAAAGGCGATCATGAAGGCTGTAACGCTGATAGCTCCAATAATGGAACTAAGAGATACGATGCGACTCATGGCTATACTGACGGCAAATACAGCGATCGTGCTCAATCCGATTCGCCAATCCATTGCTAAAAGCACGCCAATGCTGGTTGCAACTGATTTGCCGCCTTTGAAATTGAGCCAGATTGGTTTGCTGTGTCCCAATAGCGCTAGCAATCCGGTGAGGGTGATCATCCAGGGTTGCCAGTGGGCGAGGTTTAC
>JBBRMC010000059.1:0-11335 GCA_038231055.1 Leptolyngbyales cyanobacterium | reverse complement strand
GTGCGAAGTCAGGCACTAGAGCGCGATCGCATCCTCGGTGTCGAGACGGGCGGCTGTCCCCACACGGCAATTCGCGAAGATGCCTCCATGAATTTGGCGGCGATCGAAGAACTCGAACAGCGCTTTCTCAACTTGAATCTGATTTTTGTCGAAAGTGGCGGCGATAATCTGGCGGCGACGTTTAGCCCAGAACTTGTGGATCTGAATGTTTATGTGATTGATGTGGCGGGCGGCGATAAAATTCCGCGCAAGGGAGGACCGGGCATCACAAAGTCTGACCTATTGATTATCAATAAAACTGATCTCGCTCCCTATGTTGGAGCAGATTTAGGAGTGATGGAGCGAGATGCCCAAAAAATGCGAGGGCAGAAGCCATTTGTATTCACAAATCTCAAGACGCAGGAAGGATTAGAAGCGATCGTAGACTTCATTCAATCCCGCGCAGGACTGAGTTTAGAAATAAACGTAACAACTTAATCGATTTTTTGTAATCCATAATACAATTACTCCTCAAAGCCAAGTCTTAATATCACAAAGTCACGGCTGAGTCTGTGAGTCTAGTCGTTTGAATGATAAGTTTTAGACGATTGATGCTAGAGGTCTATGACCCAGATCTCTAGATCACGGTGACTTTAGACTTGGTTTGACCTCATTGTTTCGATTCGCTCGTGGGGAGCAAAGTAGCTGAATATGACAAAGCGATTTCGTCGGCGTGAATTCCTGATTTTTGGCTCGGCTGCAACGGGCAGCATCTTATTAAAGGCGTGTTCTAGTGCACCTCCGATCGCAGGCAGTTCGGCATCTCCGGCAGCAACCACCGCCGCCACGTCTGCTGCATCGGGCAACACCATCAAAGTGGGCATTTTGCACTCGCTGAGCGGCACGATGGCAATCTCTGAAAAGAGCGTCGTCGATGCTGAGCAACTGGCGATCGAAGAAATCAATAAATCAGGCGGTGTTTTAGGCAAACAGATTGAAGCGATCGTCGAAGATGGCAACTCTGATTGGCCCACGTTTGCTGAGAAAGCCAAGAAGTTAATCGACCAAGATAAAGTAGCCACCGTCTTTGGCTGTTGGACTTCTGCCAGTCGCAAAGCAGTGTTGCCTGTGTTTGAGTCGAAGAAGAGCTTGCTCTGGTATCCGGTGCAATATGAGGGGCAAGAGTGCTCTAACAACGTCTTCTACACCGGAGCCGCACCTAACCAGCAGATTGAGCCTTCGGTGCAGTGGTTACTTGACAACAAAGGCAAAGAATTTTTCCTCGTCGGATCGGACTATGTGTTCCCGCGCACAGCCAACACGATTATCAAAGCCCAACTCGAAGCAAAGGGTGGCAAAACCCTGGGTGAAGACTACATTCCTCTCGGCAGCACTGAAGTAAAGGCAGTCATTGCCAAAATCAAGCAAGCGCTGCCTAATGGCGGTGTGATTTACAACAGCTTGAACGGGGACAGCAACGTTGCTTTCTTTAAAGAACTGCAAGCGTCTGGAATGGGTCCTGACAAATATCCTTCGATGTCGGTGAGCATTGCCGAAGAAGAAGTGAAAGCGATCGGGGTGGAATATCTCAAAGGTCACTACGCAGCGTGGAATTACTTCCAAACGGTGGATACTCCTGCGAGTAAGAAGTTTGTCGCAGCATTCAAAGCAAAATACGGTGCCGAGCGGGTCGTTAATGACCCAATGGAAGCCTCTTACATCATGGTCTATCTGTGGAAGCAAGCGGTCGAAAAAGCTAAAACAGCAGACGATCTCGACAAAGTGAAAATGGCAGCTTATGGACAGACTTTCGACGCGCCTGAAGGCATGGTGACAATGAACACCAACCATCACCTGTCTAAGTTTGTGCGGATTGGTCAAGTCGCAGAAGATGGCTTATTTAAGATCGTCTACGCAACCAAAGACGCGGTGAAGCCTGTTCCTTGGAACCAATTTGTGACCGACACCAAAGGCTATGCCTGCGATTGGTCTGATCCTGCAAAAGGCGGCAAATACAAGACGACTTAACTCTGAGTTGATTAAAGCTTACTGATGCCATAGCTTTAGAATGCGATAGATCCATCCTCTATCGCATTCATTGATCAAGGGGTGTGAGAAAAGCTGAGGTTCGATCGTTAAGTCGTGTTTTTTCATTTAAGCTCAAACCTCAAGCATTTTGATTCAGGTTTAGCAAAATGTGCATCACTTTGTACCTTTGCAGAAGACGAGCGTATTCAGTCTGAGAAAAGGTTTTTTAGACCACAAGTTAAGCGACATCGTTCTTGAAGCGCCTTCTACAGCGCTTACTCAAATGTGTTGCCTGAATTAACTTTGCATCTCAAAGCACACTTTCTCGATCTGCACTGTGAGACTCTAGATTTCGTTCGCGTAGCCCATTACTCGAAATTTAAATGCTATCAGGATTATTAGACGGTATTTTTAGCGGAATCAGCATCGGTTCCGTTTTGCTGCTGGCAGCATTAGGACTCGCGATCGTCTTCGGACTCATGGGTGTGATCAACATGGCACACGGTGAGTTGATGATGCTCGGAGCCTACACGACGTTCGTAGTGCAGAACGTGTTTAAAGGCTTTGGCGGCGTGTGGTTTGATCTCTACATTTTCTTTGCGCTAATTGCTGCCTTTATAGTCACGGCTCTGTTTGGTTTAGTGTTAGAGCGGGGTGTGATTCGCTATCTTTATGGCAGACCGCTCGAAACACTACTAGCAACTTGGGGCGTAAGTCTAATTTTGCAGCAGTTTGTACGCAGCGTTAACTGGGTTTTAGTGATTGGAATTGTTTTATTTTGTATCCTATACTTTGGTGCATTAAAACTTTTGTCGCGTCGTCCTGATTTCGATCGCGTCCGTAATTGGGTGATCACAATCATGTTGCCATTATCGGCAGCGATCGCGATCGTAACGGGATTTGTAATTGGACAGACGTACAAACTGGCTGCGACTAAACCCTGGTTTGGTGCCCAAAATGTCGATGTGACTGCGCCCAGATGGCTGCGCGGAGGATTTCCGATCGGAGGGTTTCAACTCTCCTACGCCCGGATCTTTATTATTGTGCTGACGATCGCCTGCATTCTTGCCGTCTATCAGTTTCTCAATCGATCGTCATGGGGGTTGCGGATTCGATCGGTAACTCAAAATCGCAGCATGAGTGCCTGTCTCGGAATTCCGACTCAGAAAGTCGATGCGCTGACCTTTGCCCTCGGTTCGGGTCTCGCAGGCATCGCAGGTTGTGCGGTGAGTTTGCTCGGCTCGGTTGGACCCAACACCGGACAGAACTACATTGTTGACACCTTTATGGTGGTCGTCGTGGGTGGCGTTGGCAAGCTAGTAGGCAGCATCGTAGCTGCAATGGTGATTGGTACCGCTACTTATTTAGTGGGATCTGGAACATTGGCTAACCTGCTGGAGCCAGTCAAACCACTCGCAGATTTCTTTACTTTTTTTGCCACCACTAGCATGGCAAAAGTGATGGTCTTTGCATTGATTGTTGTGTTTTTACAATTTCGCCCCGCAGGATTATTTCCCCAGAAGGGACGAACCGTTGACGCATGATGAGTGCTGGATTTCAGAAGTGGAATCCTGTCTCATCGTAACGTCCAAAACCGAACTGAAATTTTGTGAAGGGAGATCGCAGTGGATATAACCGCGACAAAACCAGGGTTTGATTGGCGTAAACGACGATTCTTGCTGATCGAAGGCGCGATCGTGCTAGCGATCATTTTGCTGTTGATTTTTGTGATTCCGCCATTTCTGGTCAGCATTGGTCAGGCGTTTCGCGTCAATCTGCTAGGGCGATATTTAGCCCTGGCGATCGTGGCACTCGGCATCGATATCATCTGGGGCTACACGGGCATTCTCAGCCTGGGGCACGGGCTGTTCTTTGCCCTCGGCGGCTATGCCCTCGCGATGTATCTCCAATTGCAGCCAGACGGACAGTTGCCCGATTTCTTTTCGCTTTATGGAGTGGAATCATTACCTATATTTTGGCAGCCGTTTAGCTCGTTGCCCTTTACGATTTTTGCGGTGATTGTCATCCCAACTGTCGTCGCGGCTGTCTTGGGATATCTCGTGTTTCGCAACCGCATTCGAGGCGTTTATTTCTCAATCTTGACTCAAGCTGCTCTGATCGTTTTCTTCAACTTCTTCAACGGTCAGCAAAAATTAATCAACGGCACCAACGGTCTTAAGACTGACACCGCGACAATCTTTGGTCAAACGGTCGGAGAGGCGACTGTGCAGTGGTCATTCTATATGCTGACGGTTGTGCTGTTGGCGGTCGCCTATGGGCTGTGTCGATGGCTTACCAGTGGTCGATTGGGGCGGCTGTTAATCGCGATTCGAGATGATGAGCCGAGAGTTCGGTTTACGGGCTATGACCCTACAGCCTTCAAAGTGCTGGTGTTTGCTGCCTCAGCCGGATTAGCCGGGATGTCGGGCGCGCTCTACACCGTTCAGTCTGGCATCATCACCCCTAAAGCGATGGATATCGCCTTCTCGATCGAGATGGTGATCTGGGTCGCGGTGGGCGGACGCGCTAGCCTCGTCGGTGCCATTTTAGGAACTCTGATCGTCAACTTTGCCAAAAGCTTTTTGAGCGAGAAGTTTCCCGAAGTGTGGCTGTTTTTTCAAGGGGCGTTATTCCTGATCGTGGTCACGGTTTTGCCAGGTGGATTAGTCGGCTGGATGCGATCTCAGGGACTCGACTACTCACGAACGCTCCTCAGAGGTAAACAGCGTGTGACAACCTACCCAAGTCTTGAAGAAGATCCGGATGTGGAATATGAGCGACAAGATCTTACAAATCGAAAATCTGACGGTTAGTTTTGACGGCTTCAAGGCGATCAAAAATCTCAATTTCAGTCTCAATCCCGGCGAATTGCGCGTGATCATCGGACCCAACGGCGCAGGCAAAACCACCTTTCTCGACACGATCACAGGCAAAACTCAGCCGACGATCGGGCGAGTCATTTTCAAAGGTCGTGACCTGCGCGGACTTAAAGAATACCAAATTGCGCGGATGGGCATCGGTCGCAAGTTTCAAACGCCTCGTGTCTATTTAAACCTCACGCCTCGCGAGAATTTAGAGCTATCGTGCAATCGACGCAAAAACATTCTCGGAGCCGTGTTTGGTAAACCCACGACGGCTGAACGGCGCACCGTTGGCGGATTGCTAGAGACGATCGGGCTAACCCACAAAGCCGACATTCAAGCCGCGCTCTTATCCCACGGCGAAAAGCAGCGATTAGAAATCGGAATGCTGGTTGCTCAATCTCCCGATCTGCTGCTCGTTGATGAACCCGTCGCAGGTCTCACCGATGAAGAAACTGAAAAAGTCGGTGATTTGCTGATGGCACTTGCCGAAAGTCACTCGATTATTGTGATCGAACACGACATGGAATTTGTCCGTCAAATCGCCCGACAAGTCACTGTCTTGTGTGAGGGCACTGTCTTGTGTGAGGGCACGATGGACGAGGTGCAAAACGATCCCCGCGTCATCGAAGTCTATCTAGGACATCAAGACGAAGACGAAGCAGCCTGACCGCTTTGAGTTGAAATACTGGCACTCTAAAATCCCAAATGATATGAGTTTGACAAACGGCGCAACCGCATCTTTCACCCATTCGACCACCGCAGCTCCCATGCTGCAAGTCTCGGATCTCAACGTCTATTACGGCGAGAGTCACATTCTGCGAAACGTCGATCTGACGGTGCATCCTGGCAAGATGGTCTGCCTGATCGGACGCAACGGCGTGGGCAAAACGACCCTGCTCAAAAGCATTATGGGCTTGCTGAAACCGCGCAGTGGCTCGATCGATCTAGCCGGAATCCCGATTCTCGGCAAATCGACCGATCAACGCGCTCGATCGGGCATCGGCTACGTGCCTCAAGGACGCGAAGTGATTCCACGATTGACGGTCAAAGAAAACCTAATTTTGGGCATGGAAGCACTGCCGGATCGCAAGTCCAAAACTCAAGACATCCCCGATGAGATTTTTGATTTGTTCCCCGTGCTTAAGACGATGCTGTGGCGATTAGGCGGCGACTTAAGCGGCGGACAACAGCAGCAACTCGCGATCGCTCGTGCGTTGATGGGTCGTCCCCGTCTGCTCGTGCTCGATGAACCGACCGAAGGCATTCAGCCATCGATTATTCTCGAAATTGAGGCGGCAGTCCGTCGCATCGTCGCGACTACAGGCATATCAGTCTTACTCGTCGAACAACACCTGCACTTCGTCCGTCAAGCAGACTGGTATTACGCGATGCAGAAAGGCGGCATTGTCGCATCAGGATCTACTAGCGAATTAAGCAATGAAGTCATTCAGCGCTTTTTAGCGGTCTGAGGTGTCAGCTTTGGCACAGTCTAAAATGACAGTTAATAAGCCAGGGAATCGATCGTCTAATTCTTGACGGCGCAGCGAATTAATGTGCTGCGTTCCTTCTTTGCGGCAGTGCAAAACCCCCGCATCGCGCAGAATCTTGAAATGATGGGACAGGGTAGATTTGGCGATCGGGATGCACAGTGCTGCACAAGGCAATTCTTCCTGGTTTGCCAGCCGCCTGACAATCTCCAGTCGCACGGGGTCACCCAAGGCATATAAGACCCCTGCCAGCGAAACCTTTTTGATTTCGGGGTGATAAAACAATCTCATATCTATATTATGTCACAGGTCGGCTGCTAGTTCCGTCGTTCGAGATTATTGGACTAGAGAAAATAAAGAAATGTGTAGGGATAGTCCTTCTAAGATTGCAACATTCATTACCTAAGGCGTAAAAAACCTGAAACTGAAGAACATAGGCTTTAGGGGAACTTTGCTGAATCTTTGAAATTCTTCATATTTAATGTTGCTGTGCTAGTATCTGGATGTTTGAGGAGACGTTACGGCTGTTTATCAGCATATTTTCGGTGGTGGAGGAGTAATACGAGTGAAAGGTAGTATACCGATCGGGTATTCGAGTTTGTGTTTGCAACGAAGTCAGCCCGAACCCATTCGCATCGGGGTCATCGGGGTTGGCAACATGGGTCAACACCACACCAGGGTCTTGAGTATGCTCAAAGACGTTGAGTTGGTTGGAGTTTCAGATATTAATGTAGAGCGAGGATTGGACACGGCAAGTAAATATCGTGTCCGATTTTTTGAGGATTATCACGACCTGATTAGTCATGTCGATGCCGTCTGTATAGCAGTGCCGACCCGCTTGCATCATGCCGTGGGTATGGCAGCCTTGAGAGCAGGGGTGCACGTCCTAATTGAGAAACCGATCGCGGCTAGCATCAGCGAAGCCGAGTCGTTAGTTAACGCTGCTGCCGAATGTCAGTGCATTTTGCAGGTCGGGCACATTGAGCGATTTAACCCCGCCTTTCAAGAGCTTAGCAAAGTCTTAAAGACGGAAGAACTGTTAGCGATCGAAGCTCATCGTATGAGTCCTTATTCCGATCGGGCAAATGATGTTTCTGTCGTTCTAGACCTGATGATTCACGACATCGACTTGATGTTAGAACTAGCAGGATCGCAAGTTGTAAAGCTGACCGCAAGCGGCAGTCGTGCCTCTGATTCAGGCTACCTGGATTACGTGACAGCAACCCTTGGATTTGCTAACGGCATTGTGGCGACTCTAACGTCTAGCAAAGTGACCCATCGCAAAATCCGTCGCATTGCGGCTCACTGCAAAAACTCGCTGACCGAAGCTGATTTTCTCAACAACGAGATTTTGATTCACCGCCAAACCACCGCGAACTATATGACTGACTACGGTCAAGTTTTATATCGCCAAGACGGGTTGATTGAGAAAGTCTATACCAGCAATATCGAGCCACTTCACGCAGAGTTAGAGCACTTTGTGGGCTGTGTGCGCGGAGGCAATCAGCCTTCAGTGGGCGGCGAGCAAGCCTTAAAAGCGCTGCGTCTAGCTAGCCTGATCGAGCAGATGGCATTAGATGGAAAGGCTTGGCAATCGACCAAAGAAAGCAAAGTCATTGAGCTAGATGCACCAGCGATGGCAGTCTAGAGCGTCTAAATCAATTTCTTACATTCCAGAAGGCGGACAGTTGTCCGTCTTTTTTATGATCAAATTCACCCCTCCTGGAGTCTCCAAATACCGTAGAGACGTTTTGGTAGAAGGTCTTCTCTTGCCATCAACCAGAATTGAGCGTCTTCCCCTATCAAATCGTTTCGCCAAAACTGATAAATCTGTTTAAAATCCCTTCATATTGCTTAATCCTTTCCATCGTCCTATAGGGTGGTGGGAGTTAGAGCTACGTTATCCTCTCTTAGAGCGAAGCACAGGCTTCTTCTCTTTAAAACCCACTTGCTAATCTGTAACAATTTGTTTACATTAGTTCACATAAAGATAATCAATTTATCAAGCTTGTGCATTTACTCCCCCCTTCTAGACAGTCTCGTGAATTCAATTATCAGAAACCGTCATGAACGTTGACCAACTTCTGGAACGCTACGCAATTGGGGAGCGCGAATTTTCCCAGGCAAATCTGCACACCGCAAGTTTGAGCGAAGTTTGCTTAGCCCATATCAACCTGGCTCGATCGGATCTTGCCAGCGCTGTTTTGTCTCAAGCTAATTTGAGTGAAGCTAATTTAAGTCAAGCTAATTTGTCTGCCGCTAGCCTTTGGAGGGCTGACCTTCAGAGGGCAACGCTAACATGGGCAACGTTAAATCGATCGAACTTGATTCGAGCTAAAGTCAGTCATGCAACCCTTCTAAACGCCTCTCTTATCAAAGCTGATTTGCGCTTATCAGACCTTCGCTATGCTGACCTGACGGGTGCCAACCTCACCGGAGCCGACTTGCGCTATGCCAATTTGTTTGGTGCCAACTTAACGGGCGCAAATCTCAGCAAGGCAGATTTAACGGGTGCAAATCTTAGCAAGGCAGATTTAACAAGAGCTTGCATTGATAAAGCAATCTTGACTAGAGCGACTTTTCTTTCAGCGAACCTGACAGACGTTGATCTAACCCAGACTGACTTACGACGAGCGATATTAACCGATGCCATTCTTTCAACTGCCGATTTAACCCTGCAACGGTAACTGAGCGACTATTCCTTCACAACTGCACAGGTCACTCGTGATGAGGACTCAAACTTCTTTATTGCAAGACTTGCGTCAAGCTTTACCCAAGCTACGATCGCAAATCTATTTCAAAGCTTCTTTAACGGCGCTCTCTCACGCGATGGAGGATTTAGTGCTGTCTGGCACTGACAAACCCCTGGTAATCGCCAATTTTCAGCAAGAGCGCTTTTATCGTCAAGAAGCTCCGCGCTATCAAAAAATCGGGGAGATAACCGATCAAGTTTATGTCTTAGCGGCTCCAGAAACCGCTTTTAACGAAGGCTCAGTCTCCTACATGACCGTTGCGCTGTCTCCAGACGATCACCTCGCTCAAGAGTGGCATCTGGTGATTGTGGGTCACCACTATTCAGCCTGTTTAGTGTGTCGAGAACACGCCGCGCCGATTAGCACCTCTTCATTAGATGAAGTTAGGCAATTTCAAGGGTTTTGGACGTTTGATCCTGAGATCACCGTCCAAGCAGCCCGACTGTTGCTAGAGCGTGTTGTCGATTATCGACCAGACTTAGCACCCAAAGTTCGGTTGGCAGAGCAAGAATATGGGCTGAGTAAGCCAGAGGTTCTGCCTCAGACCGCGATCGAGATTGATCCGAATCTGTTTGTCGATCGCATGGTCAACTATCTGCAAGCGAGTCAATATCGCTTGCTCAACGCCTATCGCACAATTGCCAACCAAGAACAAAAAGAGCGACTGGTTAACTCAATTGCTACAGCGATTCGTCGCTCTCTCAACCCCGAACAGATTCTCAACATCACCGTAAGCGAGCTAGGGCAGGTCTTTAGCCTGGGGCGGTGTTTGCTGCATCGCAACTCGCTAGAGTGCTCAGAAGTCGAATATGAGTCGGTTGCCCCTGGATTAGAAGCCTTGCAGGGGCAGGTGTGGTCATTAGCCTCGCATCCTCTGTTTCAACAAACCTTACAGGCTCAGGTCGCGACCTCTGATTCAGAGCGCACGATCGCGATCGCTGATGTCAATCAAGATTTAGGCATCCAGGCTGATTTAGACCTCAAGGTAAAGCTTCAGCGCTATCAAATCGGAGCCTGTTTGATGGTGCCCATTCGCTATCAAAGTAACTGGCTGGGACTATTAGAGCTACATCAGCCCAACGCGCATATCTGGAAAGCCGATGAAGTGGCACTTGTTGAAACGATTTCGGGTCAAGTGGCGGTGGCGTTGATGCAAGCTCAGGCTTATAGCCGTCTAGAAACGTTAAATCATCAACTTGCTGACTTAGAGAGAACTCAGAGTAATCTAATCGCGATTGTGGGTCATGAACTGCGAACGCCTCTATCGACGATTCAGGTTTGCCTAGAGAGTTTAGCAACCGAGCCAGATATGCCGCTCAACTTTCAGCAAGTCATGCTCGAAACGGCGTTAGAAGACTCAGAACGATTACGAAAACTGGTGCAAGATTTTCTCACCTTGTCGCGGTTAGAGAGTGGGGCAACTCGCTGGTTTGTCGAGCCAATCTCATTTCAGGAATGTCTCGATTTAGTTTTGAGCCGCTTTCCATCGGGTCAAAGTCAGCCTCACATTGTCTTAGATATCCCGTCGCAGTTACCTCTGGTGGTAGTAGATGGCGATGGCTTGATCGAAGTGTTGAACAAACTCCTCGACAATGCCTGCAAGTTCACCCCAGCAGACGGAAAAATTGTAATTCATGCCCAGATTTTAGGATCTGAGCAAGTAGACCCTAAATTAGAAGTTGTGATTGCCGACACCGGACGGGGCATTGAGCCAAGCCGATTAGAAGCCGTCTTCGATCTCTTCTCCCAAGAAGAAGGCTTTTTGCAGCGCACCGTCGGCGGAACGGGGTTAGGGTTAGCAATTTGTCGGCGGACGATCGAGGCGATGGGCGGCTCAATCTGGGCAGAGTCCCAGGGCAAAAACTTGGGCAGTGAGTTCCACTTTACGGTGGGGGTGGCATAGCGATCGAGTGTGCGAGGATGAGAGAATCTCCACTCTCGGCGTAGAATGCTCGATTTGCTGCTGATTATGACCCTGGGCTTTCTAGGAAGCTTTGGGCACTGCTTGGGAATGTGTGGTCCTCTGACTGCCGCTTTTTCGCTATCGGGACAGTCTGCCGCTTCGTCATGGCAGCGTCAATTAGCCTTTAATCTTCTGCTCAACTTGGGGCGAGTCACCAGCTATGCCTTAGTCGGGGCAGCCATCGGAGCGTTAGGTTCTGTCTTAATTGCAGGAGGACAACTTGCAGGCATCGATAGCGGTCTGCGGCGCGGATTGGCGATC
>JBBRMC010000058.1:0-11347 GCA_038231055.1 Leptolyngbyales cyanobacterium | reverse complement strand
CGCACCAGCACCCGCCCCAGCACCCGCCCCGGCACCCGCCCCAGCACCAGCCCCGGCTCCAGCGCCTGCTCCAAAACCTGCTCCATTCCACCCCCCAGCGCTTGCACCATCAAGCCTTCATGATGAACAGGGTTGCGATAATAAAGGACATATCAAAACCGTCCGTCAGATTAGCCTTGGAGAAAAAGTCTATTGCGTTCTGGGAATAAATAGCATTCTTGTCGATAGTAGACCAACCCACAAGTACACGTTTCAGGGCATAGCCAATCAACCCTTAGTCATCAAGTTGATTGGCGGTAAAGAGAGAAATCAGCAGTTCTATCCGTCCTTGGTACTGGTGGGTTCCCATGCGCAGGTAGTAGCGGCAGACAAGAATAATGGCAGGCAGAGAATTGTCCAAGTGCAGGTTAAACTTCCCGATACCGATATTTATACGATCTTAGTTAGCAATGTCGATGCCAAAAATTTTGGATCTTACAGCTTCCTTGTGGAAAGAGATCCTAACCGTTAAAGCACCAGTTCAAAACTTAAGTGCATCACTTGAACTTAGGGCTGGGAGTGGAAAATAGCAGGTGAAGTCCCTGCGATCGTGACTCCCATGGCTTGAACCAATTAAGGACATGGACTTTTCCTGAAAAATCCAGCTCTAGGCTTGTGTGATTGATGCACTTCGACCTTGAATCGGCTAATTGGCCTAACCCCTGATTGAGGCTGGTTCAAGCTCTAAGCATAAGTTTTCACCTACAAACCGACACGACCATCTAGTCCGCAAGGAGCCGAACATCATGTCTGAGTTTTCACGCAGCTTGGCTGTTGTCATTGGCATTGACGATTATCGTAATGGGATCAATTCCCTGCAAACAGCCACCAATGATGCCCAAGAAATCGCTCGGATTCTCAAGCAAGAGCACAAATATGAGCAAGTCTGGTTGTTGTTAGATGACCAGGCAACGCGGACAGCATTGGAGCAACTTCTGGATCAAATCTTGGTTGAGAAGATCCAAGCCGACGATCGCCTATTTTTTTACTTTGCTGGTCATGGCATTGCCCTCAACGGCGATGAGGGCCCGGAAGGCTACTTGGTGCCTCAGGATGCCAAATTGGGGGTCACGGATAGTTATTTCCCGATGTCGCAGTTGCAGGAGTCGTTGAGTAAGTTACCCTGTCGCCATTTTCTGGGTATCCTCGACTGCTGTTTTGCGGGGGCCTTTCGCTGGTCGAGTACGCGGGATGTGGGGCTTGAATCTGACAAAGTCCTGCACCAAGAGCGCTACGATCGCTTCATCCAAGACCCGGCATGGCAAGCGATCACGTCAGCCTCCTACGACCAAAAAGCGCTGGACTCGCTGGCGGTCAATTCAGAGCGGGGGCAGAAGGGCCAGCATTCGCCCTTTGCAGCAGCATTGATTGAAGCGTTGGCGGGGAAGGCCGATCTGTATCCACCAGCAGAACCGGGTAAACCGGGGGGCGATGGGGTGATTACGGCGACGGAGCTGTACTTGTATTTGCGCGATCGGGTAGAGCCACCGACGGAAGAACTGCGCCATCGACAAACACCGGGAATCTGGCCCCTGAAAAAACACGATAAAGGCGAGTATATCTTTCTGGCACCGGGGCATGTGTTGAACCTGCCGCCTGCGCCACCGTTGGATGAGTCAAGAAATCCCTATCGCGGTTTGCAATCCTTTGAGGCAGAACAGAGTGATTTATTTTTCGGTCGATCAGCGTTGACGGCGAAGCTGAGTGAGTTTGTCAGCCAGCAGCCCCTAACAGTGGTGCTGGGGGCTTCAGGTAGTGGTAAGTCTAGCTTAGTGAAGGCAGGATTGATTCCTTACCTAAAGCAGCAAGTTGCAAAGGCCGATCATCCCCAGAATTATTCCCAGTGGCAACTTCTGGCTCCCATGCGTCCAGGTGAGTCGCCATTTAAGGCATTGAGTAATACGTTCGCTCAGGCAACGGTGTTTGGTGTTTCGATTCCTGAAGCGGGATCGGCATCAAAAGTTGAGATGCTAACGCAGTACATGGCGGACTGGTGTCAACAGCATCTGGGGATGAAGCTGCTGCTGACGATCGACCAGTTTGAAGAACTGATTACCCTCTGTCGTGATGAGAAGGAACGGGAGCAATTTCTGAGCGGGTTGGCTCAGGCGGTGACGGCCTATCCCCAACAGTTGCGGTTGGTGCTGACGCTGCGATCGGATTTTGAACCGCAGTTTCAGGATGGGTTGCTGAAGGATCTGTGGAGTGCAGCGCGGTTTGTGGTGCCAGCAATGACGCGATCGGAGTTACGGGAGACGATCGAGGAACCGGCCTCCAAGCGAGTGATGTATTTTCAATCGGATGATCCGAAGAATCCGCTGATCGATCAGTTGATCAATGAAGTGGCAGAAATGCCGGGAGCCTTACCGCTATTATCGTTCACCTTGAGTGAGTTATATCTCAAGTATTTGAGGCGGCAAAAGGTTGCCCACGATCGAGGGGATAGTCTCGATCGGGCGATTACTGAGGCTGATTACAAAGAACTGGGTGGCGTGGCACGCAGCCTAACGCAACGGGCGGATCAGGAATATGAGGCGCTTGTTCAACAAGATAAAGCCTATGAGCAAACGATTCGCCATGTGATGCTGAGGATGGTGGCCGTGGGTGGCGGTGAGTTGGCTCGCCGCAAAGTGCCTTTATCTGAATTTGAGTATCCACCGACTCAGAACGATCGGGTGGCGCAAGTGATTGAACGCTTTTCGGCAGCTCGTTTGGTAGTGAAAGGACAAGACCTTGATGGCAAGCCCTATGCGGAACCAGCCCATGATGCGTTGGTGCGGGGCTGGCAAAAGCTGCTGACGTGGAAGCAGGAGGAGGAAGAAAGCTTAATTCTGCAACGACGGCTGACTCCGGCGGCTGAGGAGTGGAAAGAGGTCACGGTCAAGAAACAGTCGAAAGGGCTTCTGGCAAAGGCTAAGCCTGTGATTAATGGGTTGGATCGGGGGTTCTACACCATCGAAAGCTTGTTGAGCAAAGCCAGTGCCCAAGTTGTTCGACTATGGCAGCGATCGCAACCACAGCAGGAGCGATCGCGGGAGCAATCCGGCCAGTTTTTGTGGAATACAAATCCTTATCTGGATGTCTTGAATGAACAACTCCAGTCTAAGAACAATTGGTTCAACCAGATAGAAGCGGAGTTTGTCCAAGAAAGTGTTTTACAAAGACGCCAAAATACAAGCTGGCGGTGGCGAATTGCGACAGCAGTGATCCTAGGATTGAGTGGGCTAACCATCGCTGCACTAATTGGACAGCGAAATGCACAAATAGGGCAAGCACAAGCTTCTCGCCAAAACGCAGAAGCAAATCTACTGTCAAAGCAAGAGTTAGACGCACTAATCAGTGCTTTACGGGCAGGAAAAGCTCTGGAAACGCTGCCGCCTTTTGGTCTTTTCAAACCCTCTAAAGATTTAACTCAAGTGGGAGCAACGCTGCAAAAAGCAATTGATCAAACTACAGAGCGCAATCGCTTTGAGATCAAGAAGATCATAAAAAGTTCACAGGATCGCGATCTTGCAGATTTAGGTTTTAGTGAAAAGGGTAAATTAGTGGCTACTATTATCACCAAAAGCACAATTGAATTGTGGGATTTGAAGAGCGGAGAGAAGTTACGCCAATTTGATGCAATCAATCTAGGCTCCGGGCAGGTATTTCAGCCTAATGCTCATCCCGTGTTTAGTCCTAATGGTCACATGTTGGCAATTAGAGTAGATGAAAAAATTCAACTATGGGATATTCAGAGTAAGCAACAATTGCCATTGCCTAAACAACCACCAGTTAATATATCCTCCAATGTTTTTTTCAGCCCCGACAGTAAGACTCTTGCTGTTATTGGTGAAAATTCTGAAATTGGATTGTGGGACTTGGAGTCCAGAATATGGAAAATTCATTCACCGATGCCTAAAAATTTTATAATTACAGATGTGATCTGGAGCAATGATAAAAACGAATTGATGCTATCTAATCATGACGATGGAGTATACGCCTGGAGCTTAAACGATAATAGGATAGAAAAAAAGAATAGTTTTAAAGATGAAGATACTTCTTATAGGTTGCTTACTTTCAGTCCAAGTAATAAGCTGGCGGCCACTATGGCTGAGACGGCCAACTATCCTAACCCCTATCATTTGTGGCGTCTGGATAATGATAGTGAACCAAAGCTTATTACGTCATTTATAGGTTATAAACCACTTCATGGTAAAGGGGTAATTTGGAGCCATGATGGTCAGAAGGCTGCTACTGTTGATTCTGACTGGGTTGTTAGATTATGGCCCTTTGAAAATGAAGGTGGCGATTTTCCAAATGATAAAACGGCTGGATTGATTGAAAATCATAACAATAAAGGTGGATTTTTAGACCCTTCTTGGAATCCGAAAAATCGAGATAGTTTAGATAGAATAAAAGAGAAACTAGTAGAGAAATTTCCAGAAGGTGAGCGCAACCAAATTGAGCCGCTAATCAATAGTAGCAACGTTGGATTTAGCCCAGATGGCAAAAAACTTGCCATTTTCAATACTGCCCCTCACCAGTCGGGTGTAGTAGATTCCATCTGGGATTTAGAATCTCAGATGGAATTGAATATACTAAGCGATGAAATACACAACGGAAACAGAAATGAAGTTGATAGCTTCAGTTTTAGTCCAGATAATAAATTGCTAGCTATCTCGGTCGGCTCCGATCTATTCCTTTGGGACTTGATGAACAATCAGGGTCTTCCTATTTCAATTCAGGGGGATGAAAGCTGCAATCACGTAGAACAGGATTTTGGTCCTATGACTTTTAGCCCAGATGGTAAGTTGTTGGCTTTTATCGGGCGTGATCGTTCTATTTGTTTACTAAGTGTATCGGGTTCTCAAGACTTATCGGGTCTTCAAGTTCTAAAATTTAAACCAAGAAACAACATCACAAACCTAATTTTTGCACCTGATGGCAAAGCACTATACGGCTTCTCAGAAAATAAAATTGATAAGACAACAAATAAAATTGTTGAAAGGTGGTCATTTGAATCTTTAGATGAACTAATAAAGCATGGTTGCAGTTTAGTTCATGACTACTTGAATGATCCTGGTTCTGCTGCTACTGAGAGCGATCGTCATCTCTGTGACGGCGTTGGCGAATGGAAACCAATTGAATCAGCTTCAGTTACATCTCCAACGTTTCTATCCCAGTCATCTCCTCCTCCCCAAAATCGGCAACCATTGACTCAAGCCGCTCCTAGTTCACCTCTAGCACCTCCTGCCTCTAATAGAAATCCTTCTGCTCCATCTGCAACACCTTCCCCCTTTCCTCAGTCAACGCCCCTCTCCTCTCCCCAGCGCTACAAACGAGGCGAAATTCAATTCCCGCCCGGCGCAACCTCTACTAAAGTGTCTGGTGAACTCAAGCCACGAGACACCGACATCTATACTTTTACTGCCTCTGCCGGACAAGTACTCACCATTTATGCCATCACAGGTCGGGTCTCGTTAAAGCTGACCCCCCAAGGAAAGTTTGTCTCCCCTAGCTCAGTGGTGCTTCCTACAAGCGGTACCTACACTGTGAGAGTAGTCAATAAGCAAACTTCCTCTGTTGTTTACACCTTTAGTTTAGAAATCAAGTCTAGATCCTGAAGAATACGGTTGCATTGGTAACGACAAACTCTGCACGATCGCCCTTTTTCCACTCGAAATAGCGTTGCTCAAAACCTGAATTTCATCAATTCAGTAGCCCAAATTATGATTGGAGCATTATGGTCATGGCTAAGCAAAAAAGCCCCTTCGATCGCAATATCGCCGTTGTGATTGGCATTAACGATTACCAGAACGGCATCAACTCGCTAAAAACAGCCGTGCCCGATGCCGCCGCGATCGCCGATCTGCTGAAAACCAAACAGAGCTATGAGATTTTCCCTGAGGTGATCTTGGATGCGGCGGCAACCTGCGATCGGCTCAAAACCCTCCTGAAAGAAGAACTACCCAAACAAGTTGGCAAGGGCGATCGCGTACTCTTCTATTTTGCGGGCCATGGCGTTGCCCTCGATGGGCACGATGGACCTGAGGGCTATCTGGTACCGCAGAATGCCAAACCAGGGGATAAAAGCTCCATGCTGCCCATGCAGATGCTGCATGATGCACTGGCTGCATTAGACTGTCGGCACCTGCTGCTGATTCTGGACTGTTGTTTTGCCGGAGCCTTTCGCTGGTCAGCCAACTACCGCGATGTGGGGCTGGAAGAAGACCTCTACGAGCAGCAGTATCAACGCTTCATCAAGCAACCCGCTTGGCAAATTATCACCTCTGCGGGTGCTGATGAACGGGCGATCGATGTGCTGGCGCTCAGAGATCATCGCGGTCAGATCGGGAATCATTCACCCTTTGCTCAAGTGCTACTGGATGCATTGGCGGGTGCAGCCGATCGCTACCCAGCGGCAAAAAATGGTGAGCCAGCGGGCGATGGAGTGATTACGGCAAACGAATTAATTACCTACATTGAATCTGAATTTAGTGAGCGACTGAAAGGACAGCAGACCAATCAAACACCTGGACTATGGTGCTTCCGTAAACACGCTAATGGTCGCTATATCTTCGATAATCCTGACCATCCCCACCGTGACCTCAAGGATGCGCCACTTTTGGATAAGAGCACGAATCCCTATCGAGGATTAGCATCCTTTGAGAAAGAGCACAAAGACTTGTTTTTTGGTAGAAGTGTGTTGACCAATGAACTTACAGCGTTTGTCAAGCAGCGTGCCCTTACGGTAGTACTGGGGACTTCGGGTTCGGGTAAATCCAGTTTAGTCAAAGCGGGCTTAATTCCCAACATCGAAGCGTTGCAAAATGGTCAGCGTTGGGCAATTCTGCCCTTTCGTCCCGAGCATTCTCCCTTCGCCTCCCTGAATCAGGTGCTCAGCGAGAGAGGTCTACCCCCAATCAAAAATCCGCTGCAACCCGATTCACCAGATTCTTCCCTGGAAAATGCTCTCTGTGACTGGCTGCAAGCCCATCCAGACATGCAGTTGTTAGTTGTGATCGATCAGTTTGAAGAACTCGTGACGCTGTCTGGCAGCAACGAGCGACAATTGTTTCTGGAAGTTTTAGCAACTGCGATCGAGAAGTATGCCAAACAACTTCATTTAGTAATCACTTTGCGTTCTGATTTTGAACCGCAGTTCAAGGAGTCGCCCTTGGCTCGCTTCTGGAACAACAGTAACTTCTTTGTGACGACACCCATGAGTCGTGCAGACCTGCGACAGGCGATCGAAAAACCCGCTGCCAAGCGCACGTTTTTCTTTGAGTCTGACGATCCTGAGAACTCTTTGGTCGATCGCCTGATTAATGAAGTAGAGGGGATGCCGGGTGCGCTGCCATTACTCTCCTTTGCGTTGAGTGAGCTTTATTTGAAATATCTGGGCAGGCAAGAAGCCGCTCGCGGAGGTCCGCCGATTGATCGAGCCATTACAGAAGCAGACTACCAGGCCCTGGGCAGCGTTCAGCAATCGATTACAAAGCGGGCGGATGAGATTTATAACCAGCTTCGTCAGGGCAAAGTGAGCGAGGCAGTCCTGGAGAAAGTTCGGCGGAAGTTTAGGGAGTCATCTGATGTCGATGAGAAGAGTGCGGATCGTCAGATTCAACAGGTTTGTCAGTCAGGAGTGATCGATCGGGTGATTCGCAATGTGATGTTGCGGATGGTTTCAACCACGGGGATTGCCCGATCGCGCCGGCCAGTTCAATGTTCTGAGTTGGAATACCCAGAACCAGATTGCATTCAAGTGGCGATCGTGCTGGAAACGTTTGAGCAGGAACGATTGCTCACAACTGACCAGGATGCAGCGGGTAATCCCTACATTGAACCCGCCCATGATGCCCTCATCCTCAATTGGAGCAAAATTAACCTTTGGTTGAACGAGCGGCAAGATATGGTCAAACCCAAGCCGCAATTTGCTCTGCTTCCAGCACTTCAAGCGACCTTGAAGTTAACAACTCCAGCATTCCAAAAAATTCCTGATGTCGCATCTGATCTTTCTTCAAAGCCAGCCAGCCTTCAATCTGAAGATCTGTTAAAGGTTAACCTGGAATTACAGCGAGAACTAACGATCTCAGCCAACAAATGGGAAAGTGCTAGAAAAGATGAATCAGAAGGCAAAATTCAACCCAAAAAAAATGGGGGAGAACAACCTAAAAAAGCAGTTGATTGGCTCTGGGATGACGATCCTCGCTTACCCATCATTGAACGGATTTATCGATCTACTGATACCTGGCTCAACAAAATAGAAGCTGAGTTTGTACAGCAAAGCGTTTCACAAAGACGCCAGAACATTAGTTGGAGGCGGCTCATTACAATCGCCATTATGCTGGGATTAAGTAGTTTGACGATTTGGGCTTTAATCGGTCTGCGAGATACGCAGATAGCACAAATCCGTAATTTGAGACAATCTACAGAAGTAAAACGGCAATCGAACCACGAGTTAGAAGCGTTGCTAGATGTTTTACAGGCAGGAAAGTTACTTGACAACTGGCTCTTGTCCCTATTCAAGCCAGATGCAGCGATCGAGCAACTGAAAATAGCGCTGCCGAAAGTAGTTTATACCGTCCAAGAACTCAACCGACTGGAAAGACAAGGTGGTCCAGTTATGACAGTAGATTTCCAGTCCACTCCCAACGGCGAGATGATTGTCACTAGAGATAGTAAGGGAACAGCCGTTTGGCATTTAGATGGCAAACTGGAGAAAGAGTATACCGATAAGGAAGTCAACAATATCTTGAAGCAGTCAAATGGCAATTTTTACAAAACTCTGAAGCAAAAGTTTTTGCTTCCCGTGTTGAATTTTAGCCCTGACGGCAAGATGTTCGCATGGGGAGATCAAGACGGAAACGTCTTTGTCTACAATAGTGATGGAACTTTGCACAAGACCTTCAAAGCACATAATAGAGCATATAGCAAATCTATAATGACAGTCAGATTCAGCCCTGACAGCCAGACGATTGCTACAGGAACTTGGGGAAATGAGGTAAAACTCTGGAAACTGGATGGTACGCTGTACAAAACATTGGAAGGACATACCGCTTCAGTTAATGCATTAGATTTCAGCAGAGATGGTCAGATAATTGCTTCAGCGAGTAGTGACAGAACGGTGAAACTCTGGAACCGAGAAGGCACCTTGCTGAAAACTCTTGAAGGTCATAAGGGTGAGGTTTGGGGTGTCAGTATCAGCCCTGATAGCCAGATGATTGCTTCAGCGAGTAATGATGGAACGGTGAAACTCTGGAACCGAGAAGGCACCTTGCTGAAAACTCTTGAAGGACATAGAGATGCAGTGCGTGCAGTGCAATTCAGTGCCGATGGTCACATCCTAGCCTCAGCAAGTGATGACGGAACGGTGAAACTCTGGAGGCTAGGCGGCACACCGTTGACAATCTTAGATGGTTATGCGGATGTAGTTTACACAGTACGTTTTAATCCTGATGGCAAGACAATTGCCACGACAAGTGGACAAGGTAATGTAACACTTTGGCAGAAGGATGGCACGCTTCTGAAACCTACTAGAATCTATAATCAGCATGGACCAATTACTGCATTAGAGTTCAGTCCCGACGGTAAGCTGATTGTCTCAGGGGCTGGCGATAGAACCGTTAGACTTTGGGGAGCGAACTTTACTGATATACTAAGCAATGGAGGACTCCTTGAAGGGCATACGGGTGAAACTCAGCTTAAAGAGATTCAATCTGTGAGTTTTAGCCCTGACAGCCAGATTTTTGCTATTGGGGATGTCGATGGGAAGATCGAACTCTGGAACAGAGATGGCTCGTTTAGAAAACCTATCAATGCTCATAATGCTACAGTTTCGGGACTAAGTTTTAGCCCCGATGGCCAGATTTTAGCCTCAGCGAGTTGGGACGGAGCGGTGAAACTCTGGAACAGAGATGGTTCGTTTAAGCAAACTCTCCGAGATCAAGGTACTTCATTGTTGGGAGTAGCTTTCAGTCCCGATAAGCAACCCGACGACCAAATAATTGCTGCGGCAAGTGCAGATGGGACGGTGAAACTGTGGAAGAGAGACGGCACAGAACTGAAACCCCTCGCAGGACATAGCAATGTAGTTCGTGCAGTAGCTTTCAGTCCTAATAGTCAGCTAATTGCCACAGCGAGTTATGACAAAACGGTGAAACTTTGGAAGAGAGACGGCACGTTGCTCAAAACTTTCTATGGGCACAACGATCAGGTTAACGCCGTAGCTTTTAGCCCTGATGGCAAGAGACTTGCCTCAGCTAGTGATGACAAGACGGTGATTCTGTGGAATTTGGACCTTGATCTAGATGTAGGTGGGCTACGGAAATACACTTGTGATTGGATGCGGGACTATCTGGAGAACAACCCCAATGTTAGTCAAGGCGATCGCCATCTCTGCGATCAGTAGTGCTGCATTTTATAGGTGAAAAATCAGTGATGGGTTTGAGGGTGACACCACGGGCGATCGCGCTTTTCCTATGTCGAGTCTCAAATTATTGTTCTTTTTGTCTCGAATTATTTTTCGCGTTTGAAACGCTGAAGTCGTTTCCACATATGCATTTGAGCGTTGAGTAGTACAGGTTAAGTTTGAGGTCGAGCGCGTCTCAAATTATTTTTCATAAATTTCTAGTTGAGTGGTCTCAGATTAAATTTCGTAGTTTGCGGAATATTACGAGTAGAAAAATTGTATGAAGCGTGAATTGAAGCGGCATTCATCGGGTGTAGAGTAATGATGTCGAATCTCAGATTAAATTTCGTGGCAGTGAGGCACCCCGATGAAGGAAGCTGAGCGAGCAGCCCCCTTCCAGACTAGGGCTAATTCGTTTTCCATCGTAAATACAGATTACCGTTGGGTTTGCTAGAAAGAAGATCGATTCAAACGTGCTATCTAGCCGAGATTCCCTGATGTCTGAAGTCTCTATCTTAAGCAGTCCGCTCGTGGTCGCCTTGGCCCAAATACGGGACTATCGCTCGCCGCAAGGTCGGCGTTATCCACTGTGGTTAATGCTGTTGACCACCATTCTGGGCGTGATGAGTGGTGCGAAAGGGTATCAAGCTCTCGAAGATTTTGGAGTGCGCCACTATCCGTCCCTAAGTCAAGCGCTCGGGGTATCGCTGTCTCGCCTGCCCTCGGACACGACCTTGAGAAGACTGTTCCGTCAACTCGACTTCTGTGAGTTAAATCAGTCCTTCAGTACCTGGGCAACCGTGCAGTTTTCCTCCCTAGAGCAAGAATGGGTATTGATGGATGGCAAGAGCATCCGGGGAACGGTACACCAGAGTCAGTCGGCGGTGCAAAACTTTATTGCCATGGTTTCTGTCT
>JBBRMC010000057.1:0-11448 GCA_038231055.1 Leptolyngbyales cyanobacterium | reverse complement strand
GTCGTCGTCCGTCCAGGTTGAGTGCGAATGACTCGATAAACTTCGCTCTGAAGGTCTGCTTCTGCACCGACGACAAGCACCTCACCCACTAGCACTCTAGGCTCTGGCTCAGTTGCTCCGGGGGTTGGAGTGGTCGGCGGAGTCGTAGAAGGCGCAGCAGGTGTAGCAGGTTGACTCCCTGGTGTCGGGGTTTCTTGAGGAGTTGGCTGCACCGTGGGCGGTGGAGAGATCTGATTGTTGGGTGCTAAAGGAACCGTCGGAATGGATAGCGTGGATGGCGCTGAGTCCGATGGGGGGTTTAGCTGAATTGGATTGGGCTGCTGCTCATCTAGGGGACTTCCCTGAGCTTGAGCAATTTGGGTGGCTGTCGTCACCAATTTGGTCTGAAAAGGCTTAAGCAAAGGGTAGGCTACAATCTTATCAGGGGCAGCCACTTGAGCAATTTTGACAGCCTCAACCACAACATCTTGGCTCGATCGCTTAGTCAACGCGATCGTTTTCTCTTGCTGCCGGCTCGGTTTAGCAACAGAATTGCTCCCCATCGCTTGAGTTGTCTGCGATCCCTGAGAGGTTTCAGGCGTTTGAGCCGTTGCAGAATTTGACCAACCGACAGTGGCGACAGCCGCAAAAGCTGCCATTAAAACGGGAGATAAGCGCATTTTGTTCACGTTACTTGGCACGTCCTCACACCAGATTCTGCTTTAGGCAGACTCAACTTCACCATATCAAGAAGTGGTTACAATCCTTAGTAAACTCGTGAGATCTTACCGCATTGATGGATGTCAATCTCCATTAATCAGAACGATCAATCAAAAAAGATGTTCCTTGAGAGCTTAGACAGCTTGCCCTAAAACCAGCTCTAGCACTTGCCGATAGGCTTCCTCAACGTTGCCCAAGTCACGACGAAATCGATCTTTATCCATGACGCGGCGATCGGGGTCAGTTTCGGTTTGGTTCCACAAACGGCAGGTGTCGGGGCTAATCTCATCGGCTAGAAGAATTTGGTTTTTTGAATCAGTGCCAAACTCTAGCTTGAAGTCCACCAGGGTAATTCCACACTGGTTAAAGAACGCTGTGAGCAAGTCATTGATCCGCAGTGCCATTCTTTTTAAATGATCCACCTGATCAGCCGTAGCCAGATCAAGAAGACGTAGCCGATCGAGGGTTAGTAAAGGGTCGCCCAATTCATCGTTTTTGTAATAAAACTCCACAAGAGGAGAACTAAGGATGGTTCCGAGCTTCAGACCTGTCTGTTGACAGAGACTACCTGCTGCAATGTTCCTGACAACGACTTCAATCGGCAAAATCTTGACGGCTTTGACCCGCATTTCAATGGGCGAGGGGCAGTCAATAAAGTGAGTGAGTACCCCGTTTGCTTCCATCAGCTTAAAGAGATGGGCAGACATGGCGCAGTTTACGGCTCCTTTGCCGATGATGCTGCCCCGCTTTTGGGCATTGAATGCCGTTGCATCATCTTTAAAGTGCGTCAGCAGAATCTCTGGGTCATCGGTGGCATAGAGAATTTTAGCCTTGCCTTCGTAGAGTTTTTGTCCAGCAGCCATGATGTGCGATCGCAAGAAAGAAAGATCTAAAGCCTACTATGTTTGAGGCTTAACGGGACGCTAAGGACTGTAGATTAAATGACTTGGAGGAATGGTTGCTCTGCGGTTTAGTCTCTTGCCCTCATCCCCTAACCCTCTCCCCAAGGAGAAAGGGAACTAGACTCTGGCTCCTTCTCCCTGGGGAGAGGGAAAATTCGACTTTATTAAATCCACAATCCTAAGGAGCAAGTTACTTGGCTATACCCCTCCACAGGGTTTGCGGAGGTTGGGTTTCAGCCAAAAGATTGCCCTGTGAGATGACAAGGCGAACGATCGCACGACGGCGGATTGCATCATAGCGATCGTCGGCATCTAGGGTGATCAGGTTGGCAGGTTTGCCGACCTCAACTCCGTATCGGTCTTCAATGTGCAGTGTTTTTGCAGCGTTTTGAGTCACCATCTCATAGCACGCATCGATTTCTGATGTTCCAGTCATTTGGCAAACATGGACTGCCATCGAAGCGACCTCCAGCATATTGCCCGTACCGAGGGAATACCAAGGATCTTGTACGCAGTCATGCCCTAAGCTGACGTTTCTACCTTGCTGCCAGAGTTCTTTAACACGGGTCACTCCTCGACGTTTGGGATAGGTGTCGGTGCGACCTTGCAGCGTGATATTGATCAGGGGATTGGCGATGAAATTGATCTGAGTGCGTTGCAGAAAGCCCAAAAGCTTAGCGGCATAGGCATTGTTGTAAGACCCAAACGCCGTTGTGTGACTGGCAGTAACTCGTGAACCCATTCCACTCCGAATCGCACAAGCAGCCATCACTTCTAGAAATCGAGATTGATCATCATCCACTTCGTCGCAGTGAACGTCAATCAAGCGATCGTACTTCTCCGCTAGTTCAAAAATGCGATGCACCGATCGCACTCCATCCTCACGCGTCAGCTCGTAATGGGGAATGCCTCCGACCGCATCCGCTCCCTGTTTCATTGCTTCTTCGATCAGTTCATCATTTTTGGGATTGCCATAAATCCCATCTTGCGGAAACGCCACAATTTGCAGCGTTATCCAGTCTTTAACGTCTTCTCGCACTTCTAGCAACGCTTGCAGAGCCGTTAAGCTTGTCTCACTCACATCTGCATGACTGCGGACAAAGAGAACGCCTTGAGCCGCTTGCTGTTTAAGAGTCGCGATCGCCCGTTGCTTCACGTTGTCTAACGAAAGATTCTGTTTGTACTCTCGCCAAATCTCGATGCCTTCAAACAAGGTGCCGCTTTGATTCCAACGAGGATTTCCAGCAGTCAGAGCTGAGTCAAGATGAATGTGCGACTCTACAAACGGTGGACTAATCAACTGGTTGTGAGTATCTAGCTCAAGCTTGGCAGTGGCTTCGATGTGAGGCGCGATCGCGGCAATCTTGCCATCTTGAATTGCAATGTCTACGGATTCAATTTGCTGCGATCGCAGCAATCGACCCTGCCGCAAAATCATGTCGTAAGTTGGGATGGTCATAGGTTTGGCGATCGACAATATCCCCTCACTCTATCGGATGCCGACTCTGCAAAGGGTGCTAAATTTGGCAGTCTGCAACAGCAAAGCGGGCTAGTGCTGATAATTCACTAACCCGCTTCACAACTGAAGATGCAACAAACCCGATGCTTTTATCGAACTCTTAACTCGGCAAGATTTGATCCGCCCTCATCGCTGAACCTTCTTCCTTGAGGAGAAGGAGCGAGAATTCTATTTCCCTCTCCCCAGGGTGAGGACAGAATGCCTAAACAATACTTGCCAGTTTAATAATTAATAAACTGAGGAACTTTGCCGTTCGATGAGAGGCTCTAGCCAGGGTTGAAATTCGTCTCGACGGAAGATCTGAGCGCGGCGGCGATAATCAAACCTGACCAAGCTGGGCAACCCATGTTTGCGAAGACAGTCTTTGATCCAAGAAGCAACGCCTTGTCCGGCTTCAGGCAACATTTCGGTCTGAAAAGGACCATACATCAAAACGAGTTGGCTGTTGGTTTGAAGCGGAGAATCTTGCTCGATTAGCTTCGTCAGACTGGTTTTGGTATTGGCGGGGCGACTGCGATTCGACTCTTCCCACTGCTGCGAGGGGCGCATCTCAGATTGAGATTCTGGTCGATCGGACTTCCGACTTTGAGGATTGGACTTCGGACGCAAATGTCTGTGAGGCATATAACTCCTTACGAGAGTATAAAAAAGTGATCGACTTTCACCTAGTTTGTCGCAGGCTTTATCGGAAGTTGACCACTTATCGGTAAATACAGCGTAAGTCAAGGTGTAAATCTTTATAACTTGATAATATTGTCTTTTCTAAAAAACTGCAAACATTAGTTTATCTGTAGGTCAAGTGGGTATCAACGCTCACAAAAATGTGATACGTGAACGCGCTCGATACGAGGGTTTGCTTCAGACACTACATTCTGTTCTGCTAAATCTGATAAGTTAGCTTGAGATGACTCAAAGTAAGACAACGGTGAATCATGACTGTCTGCGAATTTAGGGCAGGTCTAGAAGGCGTTCCGGCAACCCAGTCCAGCATCAGCTTCGTGGACGGGCAAAAAGGTATCTTGGAATATCGGGGCATCCCTATCCAAGAACTTGCTGAAAAAAGCACCTTTTTGGAAACAGCCTATCTGCTGATCTGGAACGAATTGCCAACCAAAGAAGAGCTAGATGCCTTCAAATATGAGATCCGATATCATCGAAGGCTTAAATACCGCATTCGAGACATGATGAAGTGCTTTCCTGAAAGCGGTCATCCGATGGATGCGCTTCAGGCGTGTGCAGCAGCCTTGGGGCTGTTTTATTCTCGTCGTGCACTCGATGATCCGGCTTACATTCGGGCTGCCGTTGTCAGACTTCTGGCGAAGATTCCGACGATGGTGGCTGCGTTTCAACTAATGCGGAAGGGCAACGACCCCGTTCAGCCTCGCGATGATCTGAGCTATGCCGCCAACTTTCTCTATATGTTGAACGAGCAAGAACCTGATCCTCTAGCCGCCAAGATCTTTGAAGTGTGTCTGGTGCTCCATGCCGAACACACAATTAATGCATCTACGTTTTCAGCTATGGTGACGGCTTCTACGTTGACCGATCCCTATGCGGTGGTTGCCTCGGCAGTCGGGACTTTGGCAGGTCCGCTTCACGGCGGAGCCAGCGAAGAAGTGATCGAAATGCTCGACGACATTGGCTCGGTTGAAAATGTGCGTCCCTACTTGGATGATCGCCTTCAGCGCAAAGCCAGAATTATGGGATTTGGGCATCGAGTCTATAAGGTGAAAGATCCCAGAGCTATTATCTTGCAAGGGCTGGCGGAACAACTGTTTGAGAAATTTGGGCACGACAAGTATTACGACATTGCCACCGAGTTAGAACGGGCGGTTGAAGAAAAACTCGGTGCCAAGGGAATCTACCCCAACGTTGATTTCTATTCAGGCTTGGTTTATCTCAAGCTGGGCATTCCTACCGATCTGTTTACGCCTGTGTTTGCGATTTCTCGCGTCGCTGGCTGGTTAGCACATTGGAAAGAACAACTCAACGAAAACCGTATCTTCCGCCCGACCCAGATCTATACCGGGTTGCATTCCGCCCCTTATGTTGAGATTGACGATCGCTAAATTCCTGAATACAGGGTGTCACCCCTCTTCCCCGATTGGCGATCCCTTGCAACGATAGTCAGGTGACGATTTTCAGGAACTCCAGCCTCCAAGATTCTTGCTCTTGGGGGCTTCTTCTATGGAGTTTGAAACCGACGACCCTTAAACGAACGATTCATAAAAATGAATGCAGACGATTGGATAGTTTGATGGGCAAAAAGGCTATAAATTCAATACTTTGCTGCGGTTCTGATCCATTTGGAAAGATATACTGATAGGCGTTAAGGTCGCTGCTTACTTCATCTTTGAGATCCAGGAAGTGGCGACTGACGAATGACTTGACGCAAGTTGGGAAACATGAACCCAGGAATCGACCTTCAAGGAACTTTTATTGAATCTGTCAAAGGTTTTGGCATCCCGCCTGGGGCTGCGAGAGCGCTTTGGTTGCCTTTACCGATGCTGATCATGTTGGTGGCAGCAACGGTGAGCGTTTTGGTCTTGGTTTGGCTAGAGCGAAAGATCTCGGCTGCTGCCCAACAGCGAATCGGTCCAGAATTTATTGGTCCGTTGGGTATTTTGGCTCCTCTGGCAGATGGGCTAAAGCTAGTTTTTAAAGAAGATACTACGCCCTCTAAAGCAGATGGGTTGTTGTTTACGCTGGGTCCGGCGATCGTCGTGATTCCCGTTTTTCTGTCCTACCTAATCGTCCCGTTTGGGCAAAACCTAATCGTTGCCGACGTAGGAATGGGTGTGTTTTTGTGGATCGCGTTGTCTAGCGTCGTCCCGATCGGGCTGTTGATGTCGGGCTATGCCTCTAACAACAAATATTCGCTATTAGGTGGGTTACGAGCCGCTGCACAATCGATCAGCTATGAATTGCCACTGGCGCTATCGGTGTTGGCGGTCGTCATGATGTCTAACTCCCTCAGCACGGTCGATATCGTGCAGCAGCAGGCAGGCTATGGCATTCTCGGTTGGAATATTTGGCGGCAACCCGTCGGATTTCTAATCTTTTGGATCGCCGCTTTAGCAGAATGTGAGCGGATTCCCTTTGACTTACCAGAAGCCGAAGAAGAACTCGTAGCAGGCTATCAAACTGAATATTCAGGAATGAAGTTTGCCCTCTTTTACCTGGGGTCTTATGTCAACCTGACCCTATCTGCACTGCTGTTTGCGGTGTTGTATCTGGGCGGTTGGGAATTTCCGGTGAATGTGGATACGATCGCCAATTTTATTGGTGTGAGTGAGAACACGCCCTGGCTGCAAGTGGTGACTGCAACGCTCGGTATCGGCATGACATTGCTCAAAGCTTATTTTCTGGTCTTCATCGCCATCTTATTGCGTTGGACCGTGCCCCGCGTGCGAATTGACCAATTGCTAGACTTGGGGTGGAAGTTCCTCTTACCTGTTTCGCTCGTCAATTTGCTGCTCACAGCAGGTCTAAAATTGGCATTTCCGATCGCGTTTGGCGGCTGACCCTAGTCTCATTTTCTGGAGAACACGATGCTCAAGTTTCTTAAGCAAGTTGGTGATTACACCAAAGAGGCGTTCCAGGCGGGTAAATACATCGGTCAGGGGCTTTCTGTCACCTTTGACCATATGCGCCGTCGCCCGATCACCGTTCAATATCCCTACGAAAAGCTGATTCTCTCGGAGCGATTTCGTGGGCGCATTCACTTCGAGTTTGATAAGTGCATTTCTTGCGAAGTCTGTGTGCGAGTTTGTCCGATCAACCTACCTGTGGTTGACTGGGAATTCAACAAAGAAAGCAAGAAAAAGCAGCTCAAGCACTACAGTATCGATTTCGGAGTCTGCATTTTTTGCGGCAACTGCGTCGAATATTGTCCGACAAACTGCTTGTCGATGACTGAAGAATATGAGATGTCAACCTACGATCGCCACGAGTTAAATTACGACAGCGTGGCGTTAGGTCGGTTGCCTTATAAGGTGACTCAAGACCCAATGGTGACCCCGCTGAGAGAGTTTGCTTACCTGCCTAAAGGGGTGACTAATCCTCACGATCTACCGTCAGGGTCTCGTCGGGCTGGGCTGCGTCCAGAAGAAATCTTAGAGCAGGAATCCAAAGGTTAAAGGTTTGAGTGACGTGTGTATCGCGTCAAATCGAACCACGTCCACAGCACAAGGAGTTAGAGCGTGAATTTAGCGGAAGGAGTTCAAATCGTCTCATTGGGGATTCTGGCATTGATGATGCTGGGAGCTGCACTGGGAGTCGTGCTGTTGAATAACATCGTTTATTCGGCGTTTTTGCTAGGTGGTGTCTTTATCAGCATCGCCGGACTGTATTTATTGTTGAATGCCGACTTTGTAGCGTTTGCTCAAGTCTTGATTTACGTCGGAGCGGTCAACGTTCTGATTTTGTTTGCCATCATGCTAGTCAACAAGCGCGAAGACTTCAAAGTCGTGCCGAGAATGTGGATTCGGCAGGTGGCAACGGCAGTGGTGTGTTTTGGCATCTTTGCCCTACTGGGAACGATGGTTGTGACGACTCCTTGGGCGATCTCGACCGAGACAGCGGTTGGAGATTCCTCGATCGTCCGCATCGGTCTGCATTTCTTTAGTGACTTCTTGTTGCCCTTTGAGTTGGCTTCGATTTTGCTGCTGATGGCGCTGGTGGGCGCGATCGTGCTTGCCCGTCGTGAGTTTCTACCAGAAGAGGATCTTACTCCCGGTGGAGTTGAGGCGCTGACCTTGCCCGAACGCCCCCGTGAGCTAATCACCACAGGTCGCAGCGATAGCACTATTCAATAAGAGATTGGGACTATGCAACTTCAATACTTTTTGCTTCTTGCCGCCGCGCTGTTTTGCATTGGCATCTACGGGCTGATCACGAGTCGTAATGCTGTGCGAGTGTTGATGTCGATCGAGCTGATGCTCAACGCGGTCAATCTCAATCTGATGGCGTTTTCTAACTACCTCGACCCGCAAACGATTAAAGGACAGATTTTCACGGTCTTTGTGATTACGATTGCGGCAGCAGAGGCGGCGGTTGGTTTGGCGATCGTGCTTGCCATCTACCGCAACCGCGACACCGTAGATATGGAGCAGTTCAATTTGCTCAAGTGGTAGTTTAGTTAAACCACAAAATCTAAACGACTAAGGGCGCAAGAAATTGTGCCTTTATTTTTTAGGGTGATTTTTGCTAGTTGCTTTTATGATCGAGAGGCATTGATTTTTATATCAAATTGATCTTTGAGCGCCACAGATCGTGGAAGCCCCCTAAATCCCCCACTTGTGGGGGACTTTGAGAATTCGATACTTCTTTGACTCAAAGTCCCCCATTTTGGGGGATTTAGGGGGCGAAGGATCGGTAACATTAACAATCAATTTGGGATTACCTATCGCTTTTATCGCTGAATTTGCCCTCCATGTCTGAGACTTCTCCCCTTCACGATCGCTATCTAGACCTCATCGATCAGATTGTGCAACTTACGCTCAAGGGCAATATTCGCTCTAAAGAGCAGGTTTATCAAATGCTGCTGCAAGAAGCCGAACCGGGTACCGGAGAGGAGTTTGAGCAATGTTTGCGCGATCGTTTCACGACCACACAGCGACAAGCCGACGATCGCACCAATGAAGCCAAACAAGCGAGGGCAACTCGTTCACTCAGAGCATTGCAGACGATTCAAGGAGAATGGGAGCGCTGGCAAACTCAAAATCGTTCGCGAGAAGCGATCGTCACCGCGCTGCATCAAATCACTCAATCAGAATCAGCGCAACGACTGCTGGCGTTTCTCAAGTTCACTGACCCCAATCATCCCCAAAATCTTGCGCCTGAGCAGCTTAAACAGTTAGCCGCTACATTGCGTCAACAGCAAATTTCTGACCCCGCTACCCATCAAGAAATGCGCCTGCTTGCGGAAGGCATTTCTCGTGGGTTAGAGTCTTGGCGCAACCTACAAGATCATCTGGTGAGTTGGATCTATGACCCCGATCGACTCGGCTTTGAAGGGTCGTCCACGCAGAATAGCCCCTGGGCATCGTGGGCGAAGCAGCCGATCGGAGCAGTGCCAAAATCGCTGTTTCAAACGCTTTATGAGCAGCAGTCTGGTAGCGACTGGGCAGCAAATCAGACCGAAATGACTCTGGCAGATTGGGTTGAGTTGGCGATTGTGCTGCAAGCGATCGAACATGGGCTGGTGAGTTGGGCAGAAAATTTAGTCTACAACTCTAAAGCCGGAGCGAAACTCTCGATTGCGATTTTTCTGACCTTTGGGGTGATCTGGTCGCAGTTGGCAAATGGCTTTAGTCGATCGACCTCGCTGAACTCGCTAAACCGCGATCGCTACACAGAGGCTTCGTTTCGCATTACGCTGCAAGGATTGCGAATTTTTTCGCAGCGTGACTACTTTCCGCTCTATGGCACCGTGTTTGCATCTTTTACAGGAGGCTATTTTCGCAATGCCATGAGCTATTTGAACGAGCCGCTTAAACAGGCAGATGGGACGCAAGAAAAAGCGCGAATTCTCACGTTGCTGGGGTCAGCACAGCGAGTTCAAGGGACGCTTGATCTGGCAAAGGAGACGCACTCCCTTGCTAGAGAAATTGCTCAAGAGGCGGGCGATCGTCCCTGTGAGATTGCAAATCTGAATCATCTCAGCCGCATTGCCGTGACTGAGAAAGTCTATGCAGAAGCCATCAGCTATAGTCAACGGGCATTAATCTTGAGTCGGCAGAGCGGCGATCGTATGGGAGAAGCCAACGCTCTCGCGAATTTGGGCTATGGCGAAGTCTTTCAAGCGCAGCAGCTTGAATCGGCACCAGAGGTTTATGAGACCGCGATCGCTTATCTTGAACAAGGGCTAGACCTTTCAGAAAAACTAGGCGATGGGCAGAGCAAAGCCCTCTGTTATACCAGTTTAGGCAGCGCGTATGTGATTTTAGGCGAACCGGAGAAAGCGCTGAAATTTTTGGAGAGCGGCATCCGATTGTCTGAGTTTTCAGGCGACTTGTATATTCAAGCGATTAATCTGGCTCACTTTGCTGAGGCATTTTATCAATTAGAGAACTACGACAAAGCAGTTTTATCGGCATCTCTAGCCATGTATAAGCTTGAACAGATGGGTTCTAGCGATTGGAGACAGACCGCAGGGCTGCTCACTATTTTGCAAGGGCGATTAGGAGATCTGTTTCAAACCGTGTTGCAAGGACAGCGCCCTTATATTCTTGAAGTGATCGGCGTAGACGGCTATGACTATCTCTCGGAGTTGCTCGATCGCTACCGAACCTCGTCCTAGAACGCAGATTCACCTCTCAAAAACAGAGCCACTTCAAAAAGAGTAACAAACCTTAGTCCAGTCCCTTACGTGCCTGCAATACTGAATCTATAAGGTGTTTCAAGCTTAAGGGGGTGAACTCGATGGAATCATACTTACGTTGGTCATTGGTGCCTACTGCGATCGCGGCTGTTCTTGCATTAGGAGGAATTGCTTCTAGTCAAACTGTGTCGATCGCTCCAAACTCTCCAGCCGTGACGCTGAATGGCACCTCTGGAGGATCTGTTAAAGATTCAGGCTGTGCAGGGTTTATTGCTAGCAGCCCTAACCACACGATTCAAGTGACCGCAGATAGCAACCTTCGCTTCAAACTCCAGGGTGCTGGTCAACCGACGCTGCTAATCAGTGGCGCGCAAGGGCAAAATGTTTGTGTGCAGGCAGATAGCCTCTCAGGTGGCAAGATCGAAATTCCGGGACGCTGGAGTAAAGGCAACTATTCAGTTTATGTAGGCGATCGCGCTCAAGGTCGCAATCCTTATACCCTATCGATTACTCCAAGATAAACACGCTGAAACACGTGCAAGCTGCATGACCAGATTTCTAGCTTCTTTAAGAAGTGAGAGGTCTGGTCTGTTTCGCGTGTATGGAGATGCGTTTTTTTACCCATCTAAAGAGATGCCCAAAGGAACCTATCTTTAGGAACGTAGATTTATTACGGTGCAACTTCTCACCCTCACCCTAGCCCTCTCCCCAAGGCGAGGGAACATGACTCTAGCTCCCTTCTCCTTGGGGAGAAGGGTTGGCGAGGGCTTCGCTCCACTTCGTGAGGAGGGCAGAAGACGCTCACAAGGTCTACAGGTTATTTAATCCACAATACCTTAGCAGGCATCATTTTTGTCTGAATCTTGACCTAGCTGATTAATGACTTTCACGAGGTCTTGCAGCGTCACGTCTTTCTTGCAGAAAGCGTCTACCTTAGCAGTTTGCAGCATCACCTCGGTTTGAGGGTCTTCTAACGAGGAGTAAGCCAAAATTTTGATATTTGG
>JBBRMC010000056.1:0-11533 GCA_038231055.1 Leptolyngbyales cyanobacterium | reverse complement strand
GGTTTGAGTGCGTGGATCTTTGCTGTCCAGAATTCGTAAAGGATTGCGGGTTAGGCGGTCTTGAGAGTCTGGGTCTAACTCGTCTTTGAACGGAGTCAGATAATTGACCAAGGCTTCTCGATAGTTTTGGCGATCGTTGCCATCTCCGATCGAGTTCAAATCTAGGCGCAAATCTTTTAAGCCTAGTGTTTGCAGAATCTCAGTGGCGATCGCAATCACTTCCGCATCGGCTCGAACATCTGCACTTCCTAAAACCTCAACGCCCAGTTGATGAAACTGTCGCTGCCGACCCGCTTGAGGACGCTCATAGCGAAACATCGCTCCAATGTACCAGAGGCGCTGTACGCCTCCTTGAGCATAGAGATTATGTTCGATATAGGAACGCGCGACTCCAGCCGTGCCTTCAGGTCGAAGGGTTAAAGACCGATCGCCTCGATCTTTAAAGGTGTACATTTCTTTGCTAACGACATCAGTGGCTTCGCCCATGCCGCGCTCAAACAGTGCCGTTTGCTCAAATGTGGGCGTGCGAATTTCTTGGTAGGCAGCCCGCATCAGAATTTCCTGTGCGATCGCTTCGACTCGCTGCCAATAACCCACCTCATCGGGCAAAATATCCCGCGTTCCCCGGCTTGCTTGAATTGAACTCATGAACCTACTGTAAAAACTTCACTCAGCCTGAACGTCTTTTTCCCAGGCACTATAGCGATCGCCATAGTGAGCCAAAATCTGCTCAACTTGTGCTTGAGAAGCCGACGTTGCAGACTCTAAAAACTGAATCCACAAACTTTCAATTTGGCTTTGGCGATAGTCGAAGAGGGGCGATCGTTGGGACACCAACTCGGTCTTCACCCCATCAACTTGCGATAAATGGGCAGCGACTTCTCGATAAACGGCTAGCGGCAATCCTCTACATTGGACTTGATATCTCAACGTTAGTGCTCCTGTTGTGACGGGTCGGTTAGACGTTCTCACAAAACGTCTCCACAGGATTGTCTCATTTAGGACGGAGAACTAGTATTTTTAAAAGGCGGGAGAGCACAGCAATTCACTTCATCTAGACAGACTTTGCCCCACTGCAATGCCCACCGGACTAAAGAAACCCGATTTTCGGTTTCTGTCTTGGTCAAGATGTTGCTGATGTGGTTATCTACTGTGCGTTTACTGATTTCTAGCTTTTCGGCGATGTCTTGATTTGTTAAACCAGCCGCTACTAACTCAATGACTTGCAGTTCCCGATCTGAGAGCGGTGCCTGCACTTGAGATTCGCTCTCTGCCATAATCATTAATTCCTAGACTATGTATATGTACTCATTCTGACCTAATTCTAGAAGGTTATTGGTCAAGCGCGAAAGGCTTGCGTTTAACATGGAGGGTGTCAGAAACCGTTTTTAGGTGAACCGTCGTACCCAGTTGCGAGACAACACCTCATCATTACCCTCAATGCAAAACGATCACCCTATCCTTCAATGCCCTAATTTTTTCTGTCAGGCTCTCAATTTAGAAAGCCACAGATTTTGCCATAAGTGTCGATCGCCGCTCATCAAGCGGTATTTATGGGCAGTCGGATCAGGGTTAGAACCGTTTGCATCTGGAGAGTTGGTGGGCGATCGCTATCTCCTCAAAACGGGTCAAATTCTGCTCGATACAAAACCAGGGCTGCCTCCCGAAAGCCCCTCCGAAATCCCGGCAAAGTGGGAAGTGTATCTACGGTTGTCTCCCTTTCGACTGCACGTTCCGCAGATTTATGGAGTGGTGACCGCAAAGCCGCGATCGACCTCAACACTTCTGTTGTTAGAAGATGCGCCAATCTATCCCGATGGGGCAACGTTGAGACAAGGCACCGATCTGGCTGGCAGCGTGATGCCAAAGTTAACGAGTCTTTGGCAAGAAAGTCATTCGCTCCGGCAGCTTAATTGGCTTTGGCAGATAGCCCAATTATGGGAGCCATTTTGTCAAGAAAATGTAGCTTCTACGCTTCTAAACTCAGAGTTGCTGCGGGTAGATGCGTCGTGTGTCCGATTGTTAGATGTGCAGCCTGATCTTCAAGAAAGCCCAACGTTGGCTGAGTTAGGTCAGGTTTGGGAACAGTGGCAAGAACAGAGTCCTACCTCCTCAATTTCGGGCTTTTTGTCTCAACTTTGCCAGCACATGATCCAGGGACAGATCAAAACAGCAGATCAATTAATGGATCGGCTGGATCAAGGAGTGACTCATTACGGGCAAGGTCAAACGCGAAACCTTCAGATTGCAACGTTTACTGACCAGGGACCGAGTCGCCAGAGTAATGAAGATGCGTGTTACCCCACTAGTGGGAGTCAGATTGCATTGACGATCGGATCAAAATCCTCTGCGAAACCTCTATTGATTGTCTGCGATGGCATTGGTGGACACGAAGGCGGAGAAGTGGCATCAGAGTTAGCGATCGCCACCTTAAAAGAACAAACCGAAAAGCTGCTCTCTGACACCACCCCCATCGACGCAGCAGCCTTAGTGAGCGGACTGGAACAAGCCGCCTTTGCTGCCAATGATGTGATCTCACAGCGCAACGATCAAGAACATCGTCAAGAACGCCAGCGCATGGGAACCACTGTAGTCATGGCACTTGCCCATGCTCACGAGCTATTTGTGACTCATGTGGGTGACAGCCGCGCCTATCGAGTGACCCGAACCGGATGTTATCAGGTCACATTAGATGATGATGTTGCGTCAAGAGAAGTCCGGCTAGGGTATGCCCTTTATCGAGATGCCTTACAACAACCCGCTTCTGGCTCTCTCGTTCAAGCGTTGGGAATGAGTAGTTCTAACTTTCTGCATCCGACCGTGCAGCGATTTGTATTAGACGAAGATTGTGTGTTTTTGCTCTGCTCAGATGGGTTAAGCGACCACGATCGAGTCGATGAATGTTGGCAAGACGAAATTGTCCCGATTTTAGATGGTGGCGTTGATCTCGCCACAGCGAGCCGCCGATTAGTAGAGATTGCTAACACTCGTAATGGACACGATAACGTCACAGTAGGGTTAGTTCACTGTCAGGTGACCCAAGAACAGACCTCGATCGCGCCCTTAGAGATTGATTGGACTCGATCAACTACGCGACTCATTGAACGATCGCCCAGTCCTGAGCCGTTAGAGAAACTTCCGTCTGCACCCTCTACGCTGAAAACTCAGATTGCTCAACCGCCTCGATCGTCTTTTCGGATTTTGCCGTTGTTGGTGACGATGCTGGCATTGTTGGGTATTGGTGGGTTGCTATTGCTGCTAGTGCCTGAGATTCGAGCCGTGCTGAACCCAGTCAATCTATCTCCACCCAGTCCGGCTCCTGTGTCCAGTTCTCCGATTCCGGTTCCTACTGTTAGCCCTTTGCCCACCACTTCTGCGTTAGAAACGAGACAAGTGATTCAGCTCGATCGCCCTTCTGCAAATAGCGGCACTCAAACTCCCGTGTTGTTCGCGTTGACTCGTCAACCCAAAATTTCTGTGTCTTCCACAGCAGAACAACTGGTTGGAGGCGTAGTGCCAGGCACGATCGTGCGGGTGGTCAAACAGCAAGCGACCGACGATCGCATCGCCTGGGTTGGGCTTGAAGTCTGTTCTGTTCCCGCTGATAATAAAGTGGCTAACACGGTTAAACCCGGAGATTTTGGCTGGCAAGAAGAACGCACGATCGTGCCGTTTATCACCCAAAATCTGAGCCTCAAACCCGCTCAATTAGGTCGCTGTGCGCCTCCGGCTTCGTCTGTTACTCCTGTACCCACCCCGACTCCCTGATGCCAGTCTTAAGATTCGAGGCGCAAACTTCAGCGAAGCTCGATAAACTAATAAAGCATTGGGTGCCCCGGTATTAAACCGCAGGGAATAAGTGATTCATCTACTATTTAAGAAGTTGGGATTGGTTGTGGTTGTGAATGTCTTTGCCTGAAATTCCTTGTTTAAGTCTTGCGATCGAGCGTCTTCGTGCGACTGAAGTCAGTCACTTTGCGATTCATGTGATTGAGGCTCCCTATAAAGGTGGCTATGTTTTGCGCGACTGCACTTGGTCTGATTCGCTGGTTCAGACCTGGCACACATGGCAAGAATTATTTTCTGCTCGTAGCTTGCCCCCAGTGCCTCACGTTTCTGAGGTGCAGGTTCCGTCGCCTGTGGCTGAGGCAAACACTCCAGCGGGGCAGCCCGTTTCTCGCGGAGTGCGCTTGATGCAAACTCTGGGCATTGATTTGTGGGGGTGGCTGTTTGGGGGATCGATTCAAAGTAGCTTTGACCAAAGTCAGGGCATTGCGATCGGACAAGCAAAACCGCTGCGTCTGCGCCTCGACATTCGCGACCCCGGTTTGATTGCGATCCCGTGGGAGATCATGCAGAGCCAAGCCGGGAAGCAAGCGATTTCTCTCAGTCAACAGGTGCTGTTTAGTCGCACCACTAGCGATGTAGATGCGCTTCCACCCTTGCAATCCGATTCAGGTTTGACGGTTTTGCTCGTGTTAGGACAGGATGCTGCACCCGCCATTTCACCCATCTCAGGGGAGTTGGATGACCTTCCTTCGAGGGCATTGCGCGATCGTCAGTCGGCGCTCAAAAGACTCAAACTAGAACAAGAAGCCTCTGCACTGTCTCAAATCTTGAAAAATCCGGGGGGATTGGGCGACCCTGCCGATCAAAACGCCCATCCCTATGCGGCTTGCTGTCAAGTAGATGTTCTGCTGCAACCGACTCCGGCTGAGCTAATTGAAAAGCTAGAAACTGAGCGCTACAACGTCCTATTTTATGCAGGGCACGGCGAACCTGCTCCCGATGGCGGGCTGCTGTTTCTGCGACCCGATATGACACTCAATGGCACTGAGTTGGCGCAAGTTCTCACCCGTTGTCGAGTCAAGCTGGCGGTGTTTAACTCCTGCTGGGGCGCACAGCCCGATGAGCAAAACTATCAGGCGATTCCACGCAGTAGTTTGGCGGAGGTGCTGCTGCATCATGGCGTTCCGGCAGTGTTGGCAATGCGGGAACCGATTACTGATCAGGAGGCTCTTAGTTTTATTCAGGCATTTGCCCAAGCGCTGGCAGATCGGATGCCGATCGACCAGGCGGTGGCGGTGGCAAGACAGCATCTCCTGACATTGTTTAAGTTCAATCAGCAAGCCTGGACGCTGCCTGTCCTCTATATGCACCCCGAATTTGAGGGCGAATTGCTGAAACCGTTGGATGAAGGCGCGACTCAATTTCCGCCCAATCCCAGCCAGTTTGGACGACGATCGGCGATCGCGTCTCTACGATCTTTAGTGACTACTAAAGTCTGGACGGTGCGCGGGGGGCTGATGCGCGTTGGTATGAGTGACGATAATGATTTAGTTTTGCCCGGAGAACCGGGAATCTCTCGCAAGCACGCTGAGATTTTTTATCGCACTGCATCTCAAGATTCGGGGCAACTCACTTACTTCTTGCGCGACTTTTCTCGCTATGGCACCTGGATATTTACGAGTGGCGGCTGGCAAAAAGTTCATCACGAAGAAGTATTGCTTCAGTCGGGCGTACAGTTAAAATTTGGAGGATCGCAAAATTCTACGTTAGAATTTTTGGTCACGGCTCCCGAATCGCCTGACTCGGCATAAGTGTAGCCAAATCCGTTCACCCGATCGAGCTATTTATCAATTCGGTTACGGAATGTGTAACGGGCAAGCTGTAGATATCATCACGAACAGCAGTGACTCAGTGGATGCGAGTATTACAGTATGGCAAGTGAAACAAATCGTTCTCATTCGATCGTAGGTCCTCAAACCGAGCAAGACTTTGCAAATGCACTTCTTCAAACCGAAGATGTGACCCTACGGTGGAATCCGAACGACTGTATCGATACGGCTGAGATTGAGGTGGCAGAAACCCCCACCAGCAAGATCGCCTATCCCTGGAATCCGACTGACCCTAGTGCCGAGTCATTTCTTTTAGAACTCGAACGAGAGTTTTCTTTAGATGACTGGGATGACAGCGAGGTTGTTTCACGATCGAGCGATTTCTTCAATCAACTGGATGGTCTATGGGCGGCTACTGACTTAAAGACGACGCTGGCTCAAAAATTTGCATCGGTTCCTCAGACGTTATTAGCGGCGATCGCGCGGCAAGCTCAAAAAGTAGTTGAGACTTCTAACTCTCTAGCAGATCAGTTAGTGCAGTGTGTTCAAGACGTTCTACCAGCGTGGGCAGACGACGATTTGCAGGTCTTGGCGCGTCCTTTAGCGTATGCGATGCGGAGTGATGGCGCAGATGTGGTTGAGGCAACGGTCAATAGTGTCCGCCGACTTGAGTGGAGTGATTTGTCTGAAACGGAACAAGCGCGAATGAGTTTAGCGATCGCGCGCTATGCAATTGACCAATTAGGCAACGTCTAGAATCGAAGCTCGTGATTCTAGGATTAGTTTTAAAGGCGTGGCATTGTCATACATCTTTACGATCTTGGTATACTCGGTTGCCCTGATATAGATTCAAGACTGCCACTATGTCTGACTCTTCAATCCGATCGTCTGACCGATCGCTGACTGCCATTCGATGCGCCTTTCTAGATTTTGTCGATGATCCGTTCTATGGTGCTGAATCAGAGAGCGTTCGCTATTTTGCAGATGGGTTGCTGATTTTAGAAGATGGAAAGGTCAAAGCCCTTGGAGATTATCAGCAGCTTAAGGATCAGTATTCAGAGGTTGCGATCGTTGAGTATCCCGATCGCTTGATCGTGCCAGGGTTTGTCGATACGCATATTCATTTTCCGCAAACGGAGATGATTGCCGCTTATGGTGAGCAACTTCTGGGATGGCTCAATCAATACGCGTTTCCGACTGAGAAGAAGTTCAAAGATAAAGCCTATGCCCAGAAGATCGCCGCTTTTTTCTTAGAAGAACTGTTGAGGAACGGCACCACCACTGCCCTGGTGTTTACCGCCGTTTATCCTGAATCAGTCGATGCCTTTTTTGAAGAAGCGAGCCGTCGTAATCTGCGGATGATTGCAGGCAAAGTCATGATGGATCGCAACGCCCCAGATTTTTTGGCTGACACTGCCGAAACGTCTTATCAAGACAGCAAACGCCTAATTGAGAAGTGGCACAAACACGGGCGGTTGCTCTACGCCGTTACGCCCCGATTTGCGATTACCTCGACCGATGAGCAATTGCGGTTAGCAGGCAAGCTATTAGAAGAATTTCCAGATGTTTATCTGCACACCCACCTGTCAGAAAATGCTGATGAAGTTACCTGGGTGAAGGAACTTTTTCCCCGCTGCACAGGTTACTTGGATGTCTATGATCAAGCAGGTCTAGTGGGCGATCGCTCCGTCTTTGCTCACGGCGTTCAACTCACAGATCAAGAGTTTAAGCGCTTATCAGAAGCGAATGCGGCGATCGCGTTTTGCCCCACGTCGAATCTATTTTTAGGAAGCGGACTGTTTAGAATCGAGCAGGCTAAATCTGTGGAACATCCTGTCAAACTCGGTCTAGGAACCGATGTCGGCGGAGGCACTAGCTTTTCGATTTTGCAAACTGCTCACGAAGCCTATAAAGTCGCTCAACTGCGGCGACAAACTCTATCCCCCTTTAAAGCCTTATTTTTAGCAACGTTAGGGGGCGCTAGAGCGCTATCTCTTGGAGATACGATCGGGAATTTTGATGTCGGGAAAGAAGCAGATTTTGTTGTGTTGGATGTGCGCTCAACCCCGCTAATGGCGGTTCGCAATCCAGTTGCTACTGCTGCTTCACTCGCTGAACTTGCCGATCGAGTCTTCAGTCTGGTGATGATGGGCGACGATCGAGCGATTTGTGCGACCTACATCGCTGGAGAACTGGCTTACGAGAAGGGTATCGCTCAGTCCCCACCGTGACCGTCTATCCTCATCAAGATCAGCATACTGTCGGTATCTGTGTGAAGCTGACGCGATCACTCCGCATATTTTGGGAACGATGAGAGTATCAGGGCTGCGATCGAGACTCACTACGACATTACATAAAGAGCAATCCTTCTGTAAGTCTACTTAGAAGCTTACGAGCAGTTCTGCACGAGTTCTTTCATCCTCTTGCAGGCGTTTTGGCATGGCAACGCGCAACCGACCGTCATTTCTTTTAGCTCTCCAGTTAAGTCTTCTCTGCATCTCAGGAATAGTGCCGTTTTCTCAAAAGGCACTGGCGAAAAGCTCATCTGACCTTTCGGCTCAGATTCACAAACTAGCCAGTAGTTCGTCGCCTGAGCTAGCGATCGCTACGCTCAAACAAAGGGGGACTCCTGCGATTGCAGCACTGATTGCTGTGATTAAAGACCGCAAAGAACCGCAACCTGTGCGATTGTTTGCGATCGCCACGATCTCAGACATGGGCGCGGATGCAAAAATGGCAGTTCCTTGTCTGATGTCAGCCCTGCAAGAGTCGTCTCCTACGATCCGTCTCAAGGCGATCGCCGCCCTTGCAGAGATTGGCGCAAATGCAAAAGCGGCAGTTCCTGAACTGCGGAGGGCTTTAACCAATAAAGATTCTGATGATCAGGTGCGTTTGGCAGCCGTAAATGCGTTGGGGAGAATTGGCACCAATGCGAAAGCGGCGGTTCCTGATCTGATCACTGCCCTCAATGATCCCAGTGACCCCATGCGGATTCAAGCAATCAATGCGCTGCCTAATCTGGGATCAGAGGCAAAAGCAGCCATTCCAGAACTGGTGCCGATGCTCTCTGATTCGTCTAGCGAGGTGCGACTCGCGACGATCACTGCCCTCGCCCACTTTGGACAGGATGCAAAACCCGCAGTAAAAGATCTCGCTCAACTGCTAGCTGACCCCGATCGCCTAATTCGCCTCAGCACCACGATGACCTTGAGCCGACTCGGTGCTGATGCCAGTGATGCCGTTCCGGCTTTAACGCGGGCACTTGGGAACAGCGATCGCAACACGCGCTCTTTAGCTGCAAAAGCCCTCGGAAGCATGGGCGAATCCGCGAAGGCAGCGGTTCCTGATCTGACAAAAGCGCTGTCTGACTCAGACAAAGATGTGCGATCGAAAGCCGCATCCTCACTTGGCAGAATTGGACTAGAAGCACGATCGGCGTTGCCCGAATTGGTGAAGACGCTCAAAGACGAAAACTATGAAGTGCGCCTCAGTTCTGCCAACGCTCTTGACCGCATTGCTGGGAGCCTGCAAGACAAAGCCTCTGCTTTGACGACCACTGAGTTAGTAAACGCTTACACGGCTCTAGAGTCTGCCCAACCGATTTTAGAAGAATCTAAAAATGATGATGCGTTGACCTCAGTGCGGCGATCGTTGAGCGTGCTCAAAACTCAAAAAGATTCCCGGATGTTTGAGCGCTTTTTTGAATGGAGTCACGCAAACCCAGCGATCGCGGGGGTGTTGCTCTATCTGCTGGCAATGCCGTCGCTGTGGGGGCTGATTCTGTTAATCCGTCCTCTGTGGCTGCTCAAACTCAATAATCTACTCAAACCCTACACTGATTTTGAGATTCCCAGTCCTTTAGGTGGCAGCATTAAGGTACCCCTGCGGTTTGTGCTGTTTCTGGCGATGTTTCACTATCATCCACGGGTGCTGGATGCTTGGGTTGCAGAACAGATTGACGTGGCGCGTGAAGCCTTTGCTCATAAAAACACGGTTAGCGATCGTAAAGTTTATATTCCGATCCCCGTTGTCTTGGATGGCAACACCGTTGCAGAATTGGCGAGTCAAGATTTGCACTCAACGTTTTGGGATGGGCGGCAGTGTTTACTGATCTGGGGCGAAGGCGGAATTGGTAAAACCACTTTGGCGTGTAATCTGGCACGATGGGCAATGGCAGACGATCGTGCGTCGCGGCTATGTCGTCATCGGATGTTGCCGGTCTTGATCGAGCAAGAGCTTGATTTCAAGCTGCCCGCTGATAAACATCCGTTTCGAGAAGCGATTCGCGGACAGTTGCAGGCGCTCATTGACGCTGCCGAACCGATTTCAGATGAGTTTTTAGAAAAATTATTGAGACAGCGACGCATTTTAGTGATTGTCGATCGTCTCTCAGAACTCACTGAAGCTACCCGTGAGCAGATCCGTCCCGGACACCCAGACTTTCCGGCAAATGCCCTGATCGTGACTTCACGAGTCGAAGAGACTCTCGACGAAGTGCCTAAAACGATCGTCAAACCATTGCGAATTGAAGGCAATCGTCTTTCATCATTCTTAGAGGCGTATCTAACTCAACGCAGCAAGCGCGAACTCTTTACAGATTCAGAATATTTTGATGCGTGCAGTCAACTTTCTAAACTGGTCGGTCAGCGTAATATTACTGTTCTGCTAGCAAAGCTCTACGCTGAGCAGATGATCGCCAAAGAAGAAGGAGTCAGCGCAGATAATTTGCCTGACAACATCCCCGATTTGATGCTGAGTTATCTCAACGAACTCAATCGAGATGCTGCCGACGATGAACCTGACAACTCCATTATTCACAAAGACGCTCAAATCATCGCCTGGGAGTGCCTAAAACAGTACTATCATCCCGCTCCTGCTAAGCGAGACGCGATTCTAGCTGAGATGGAAGCCCGATCGGGTGCCGACCCTGAAGCTGTGAAAGCGCGGCTCAAACATCTAGAAAAGCGGCTGAGAATTGTGCAAGCCGTTGGACCTGCTCAAGATCACATCTGCTTTGCCCTCGACCCGTTGGCAGAATGCCTCGCAGCTCTCTATCTGGTAGAACTTTATCGCGACCAAAAAGACCTCTGGCAAGAGTGGCTCATTCAAGCCGATGCAGTGCCGGGTGCTCCAGAGAGCATTCAAGGCTTTTTGCTGGCAATGCGCGATTGTTGCATGACCCGCAGCGCTGAAATCGATTTGCCTGACACCATTTTAGAAGAGTTGGGCAAACGGGTGGGCTTGAGTGCCGAAACTCTGCGACGCACGCAAATTGAACAGCGACTTCGTCGGCTTGCACCTAATTTGGCAAACGGCGAGCTGCAAGTGCGGCTCGACGCGATCTGCGAACTCGGAGAACTCGGACCGGCGGCTAAAGCGGTTCTTCCGGCTCTGATTCGAGAATTTCAGGCACACGACTGGCAGATTCGTCGTGAAGTTGCTAGAGCGATCGGGCACATTGGACCTGAAGCCCGCACTGCCATTCCTGCCCTGGTTGAGCGATTGCGAGATGACGATCGCCGAGTGAGTGGGGAAGCGATCGCGAGTCTTGGCAAATTAGGAACCGGGGCAGTTCCCGCTCTGATTGCGGCTCTTGAAGCTAAACCTGCTCATGTTCGCAGCACGGCAGCGTGGGTGCTGGCTAGCTTCAATCAATTTGCGAGAGCGGCGGTTCCGGCGTTGACTCTGGCGCTCAAAGATGAGGATTGGCAAGTCCGGTGGGTGGCTGCTTACGCCCTCGGCTGCATTGGGCTGGAAGCCAAATCTGCCATTCCTGCCTTAATTGAAGCCTTTAAGGGAGAATATGAGCTAGTGAGCAAAGAAGCCAGCCGCGCCCTTTGGAGAATTAGCGGAGAAGCAGAAACGATCGTGGCAGCCCTCGGCGAGATGGGCACCGGACGCGACGATAATTAGCG
>JBBRMC010000055.1:0-11550 GCA_038231055.1 Leptolyngbyales cyanobacterium | reverse complement strand
GCAATCACCAGCGCCTCAGCCCAGTGTTTTGAGAATGCTGAGTTGAAAGGGCGATTTCGACTAAAGTTATGGCGGGTCTTCATCAAGTTACACTCAGTCAAGTTAGTGAGCAATCTCAGTATAGAGATTAAGCCCTAAACGCGGCACGAGATGAAGTCAGGAGTGGAACCTGATCTGCGATCGCTTGACCAATCTCGATCGATGCCGTCGCCGCCGGAGAAGGAGCATTATAAACGTGCAGCGCGTCGCCCTCCTGAACCATCAAAAAATCATCGACGAGTTTGCCGTCAGGCATCAAGGCTTGTGCTCTCACCCCCGCGTGAGTTGGCACTAAATCCTTAGCTTGCACCTCTGGAATTAGTCGTTGCAGACTTTGCACAAATAATGCCTTGCTCCACGATCGCATCATCTCTTGAATGCCCTGATCCGCGTGCTTTGACATCAACTTCCAAAAACCGGGATAGGTCATGACTTCGGCAAAGTCACGCAGGTTAAAATCTGTTTTTTTATAGCCTTCTCGTTTAAAGCTCAACACTGCGTTAGGACCTGCGTGAACTGTGCCATCAATCATGCGAGTGAAGTGAACGCCCAAGAAGGGAAAAGCGGGATTGGGGACTGGATAAATCAAATGCTTGACCAGATAGCGCTTCTCTGGTGTTAGCTCATAATATTCGCCTCGGAAGGGAACGATTTTAGCAGGGGGTTTGGTGTGAGCGAGTTGAGCCATACGATCGCAGTGCAGCCCTGCACAGTTGATCACAAACCGGGTGCTAAACGTGCCGTTTGTGGTCGCGATATCATAGCCGCCGATGGTTTTGACCAGGGTTTCGACGCGCGTGTTGAGGCGCAGATCGGCACCTTGAGAAGTTGCGAGTTCTGCATATTTTTGACAGACTTGCTTGTAGCTGACAATGCCCGTCGAATAAACACGAACTCCAGCTAAAGACCGAACATGAGGCTCAATTTCCTGCACTTGTTCTGCTGTAATTCGTTCAACTTTGAGACCGTTTTGCAGCCCCCGTTGATAAAGATTTTCTAATCGCGGTAGCTCATCTGGCTCAGTAGCGACGATGACTTTGCCACACACCTCATGCGCGATCGCGTGTTCTTGACAAAACCGCACCATTGACTGGCTTCCAGCGTGGCAAAACTTTGCTTTAAAGCTTCCTGGCTTATAGTAAATGCCAGAGTGAATCACCCCGCTGTTATTGCCTGTCTGGTGGTGTGCCCATCGACTCTCTTTTTCTAACAGAAGAATTTTAGCATCTGGGTAGCGGTTTCCCAGTGCCATCGCAGTCGATAACCCAACAATGCCGCCGCCAACAATCGCAAAATCGTACATGGAACCCCTGATTTTTGAAACATCAAGGGAGGAATCGACGCACTAAATTCCTCCCTGGCGCGATCGTGACTTAGATCGCCGATACTTTTGTGGTGACTCCCATCTCATCTAGCATTTTCTGAATTTCATCGCAGTAGATGGCATTCATGACGATCACTTCATCGGGTTGATACTCTTTCAAGAATTCTGGCGATTTAATTTCTTGACCAATACCTGGAATGAATCGACCGTGACGATGAGGATTGATATCCACCACACAGTCAATTAACTCTTTCGTTCCCAGCGTGGTTAAGAATGCGACACATTTTGAGCCAGATCCCCATACCGCGACTCGTTTTCCTTGCGACTTCATTTCCTGTAGGTGCTGAGTCCAGTGAGCGAGTTTGTTGCCGATGTTTGCTGTAAAGGTCTCGACATTTTTGACGAGTTGCTCTAAGCTCTCTTCGGCAGGGTGAATCTTGGTTGAAGGGGTTGTCACGGGACGGGCTTCAATCATCAGATATTGATCGCCATAGTCGAGATATAAATCATCGACTTCAAACCCAGAGTTGCGGAACAACCGCGCCAAAGACCCTGGGGTAAAGTAAGAACAGTGTTCGTAATAGATGTCTTCAAAGGCTTGCTCAGTCAGCACCCGCCCCATATCAGGAATCTCAAAGAAGACTGTTGTATCAAGACGATCACCAATAGAACGACGCACCGTGCGAACCAACTCAGCCGTTTGGTGAATGTGCTCTAACGTGTGGCGGCAGCAGATAAAGTCACCGGAGCGATCGGCGTACTTTTCTGAGTAATAATCTTGAATAAAGCTGACTCGATCGGCAGCTTCACTCTGCACACGTCCCACAATAGCACTGGGATCAATACCCAAGCCGCGATTGTTGCCCAACTCGCAAAGCAGAATCAGGAAATCCCCTTTGCTACAGCCGATTTCAACTACGTCCTTGTTATGCAAATCGAATTTGTCAATCAGCCGACTTGCCAGCTTATGAGCAAATGAGTTGAAGGTCGGTGAAAAGCTCTGCTGATCTTCGTAGATAGGAGAGTAATCAGAGTTGTTGGCATCAAACTCAACGTTGGTAATGAAGCCGCATTCAGGGCAAAAGCCCAACACCACATCTCCGCAGGGAAACTCGATCGCTTCTTGCTGTGTGGGCATCATCAAACAACTATGAACTGGAACATTCCGCACTTCGTAAAAAACGGAAAGTTCTGGATGTCCACAGCTAGGGCAGGAATGGGCGATCGTGCGGGTTCCTATGAGATTCGATGCTTTGACGGCTGAGGGTTGATTCATCGGATGTCCTGAATTAACTAAGGTGGAAGATGCAGATGGAGTTTATCAAGCGGAAACTAACTCTGACTGAATTAGCCCATCGTTAACACTAACTAACTCTGGCTGAAAAATTAGCCCATCGTCAACACTGGTATCGTCATAGAGCGAGACGATTTCTTCGGGTAGACGAGACAGATCACTGCCGCGCATGAAGTCTCTGAGCGAGGTGCCCGTTGAAGCAGAGTCAATGTTGGGCGCACCTGACTTTGATACAACCTCATCTAAATGAACGGTTCTGAAGTCGATGCTATAGCGACTTACCCCAGATGTGTTAGGCACCGTCGAGTGCATTTGTGCACCCGAAAATAGCACAATGCCGCCGGGAGGGCAAACGACCCGAACTTGGGGATCTAGCTCGATCGTTTCAGTCGCGTGGGGTTGCTTGCGGGTATCAGACTTGATTTGAGTGGCGGCGTTTTTGCGTCCGTTTTTGTTCCACTCATAGTAGTTAAAGCTGCTTGACTCATTTTGCACCGGCTGGCTCCAATAGCGAGGGTGAAACGCCATTGAGCACTCAGTTTCGATGTCATAGATGGGTAGCCACCAGTTTAGTTGACACATCGGCGCAGAATACCAGGTGTCGCGATGGGGATGGTGTGCGTAGCCCACGCCACTAGTGAGATAGCCATCTGATGTAACCATTCTCAAGCGAGGCACGTCTAAATAGGTCTTCTCTAGATCACAGGACAAATCTTCTAAAATGTCTCGAATCAAGTGCTTAGTCTGAGGATGATGGATGAATTGAGGCTTTAAGGGAGCCACGATCGCCACATACTCTTCAACTGACATCTCATATTGTGCAGTTTTAGGATTGAGGGGTGCAAATGCTTCTTCGATCATGTCACGAGCAAGTTGACGCAGTGCCAACGTGCTAGGACGCGGTGAGAATACAAAAAGCTGTCCTTTATAGAGACGCTTCCGTCTCACGGCATCGCTGACTGGAGAATCAAAATAAACAGTATGCATACTGAGAAGCTTCCTTTCCGGGTGGGGAAAACTAAACTTTGGTTACCAGTTGACCTTAACTGTTCAGTATTTATTCGGACAATCCCTTTCACATATTCTTCACAGATAGGTCTATATTTTGATGGAATGTTGAAGCTAAGTGGAGCATGGGTCGTGCCATCTAAGACAGGATAAAAAAATTAGACTAAGACGGGAAAGCAAGTCCTGTCAGCCTCCTAAGTAGGTGGTCGCACTTAAACTGAAGACCCTCCTCGCGAAGCGGATCGAAGACCTCCCCTAGACCCTTTTCCTCCTGGGAGAAGGAGAACCGGGCTTCTGGCTCCCTCGCCTGCGGGAGAGGGTCGGGGTAGGTGGGTGGTCTAATCCTTCAATTGGACTTGTCTGCTTAATCTTGCCTAATCATTCTCTAGTCCTTCCAAGCAGCAGTAGCCAGATAGTTACTGCTGTGATGCCGGACATTGAATTTAATTCAACTATTCTCTTAAACGATTTTTGGAGTTGGAATTGGGACGATAAACTGTCCGCCTTGCTGACGATAGGCTGATTGCTGGCGCATAATCTCTTCTGAGAAGTTCCAAGCCAAAATCAGAACGTAGTCAGGCTGGTCTTCCAACAGTTTTGAGGGGGCAAAAATGGGGAGATGATTTCCGCCCATGTAGCGACCTTGCTTAAACGTGTTGAGGTCAACTACATAATCGACTAGTTGGCGATCGATGCCCACATAGCTCAATAGCGTAGTCGCTTTGGCAGCCGCACCATAGGCAGCGATGCACTTGCCCTGCTGCTTCAAATCGTGCAGAATTGCTAGCAACTCGCGCTTGATGGTCTCCACTCGATCGGCAAAATCTTGATAGTAGTCAAGTCGATCGACCTTGCGATTTTGCTCCTCTTCCAGCAGAATCTTGACCGAATCGCGTACGGCTTCAACAGGTTCGACAAACAGCCGCAGTGATCCACCGTGAATGGTTGTGCGCTTGACATCATTAAGATAAAGTCCGTGACGACGAAATAGGCGATCGAGGGCTGTAATCGAGAAGTAGCAAAGATGCTGGTGATAAATAGTGTCAAACTCACCGTGATCGACCAAATCAACCACGTAGGGAGCCTCAATCACTGCAACGCCCGTCTCCTTAAGCAGAATGCCAATTCCTTCAACAAAGCCGTTTAGATCCGGGACGTGTGCCAACACATTGTTGGCAAGAAACACATCTGCCGCTTTGCCTTCAGCGCGAAGTTGCTTGGCTAGGTCAATGCCAAAGAAGGTGTTTAAGGTTGGCACTCCTGCCTCTGAAGCTGCCTTTGCAGGACCCTCAGCCGGGTCAATTCCTAAAACGGGGATGCCAACCTCGACAAAGTTTTTGAGCATATAGCCATCATTGCTCGCCGCCTCAATGACGAGACTATTGGCATTTAGATGGCGAGACTGAATCAGCGATCGGGCACTGCCCCCAAAATGCTCTAACAGCGCAGCCGACACCGATGAGAAGTAAGGATAGTCTCGACAAAACAAAATTTCTGGCGGCACCACTTCGGTAATCTGCGCCAGGGAGCAATTGGGACAAACGGCAAGATCGAGAGGAGCCGTAATCTCTGGTTGCCCTAGCTGTGCCTCAGTTACGAGGGCATCTGCTAGAGGAGTGTGCCCAAAGTCAATAATGATTTCTAACTCTGGATTGCCACAAGACCGACACGCTGTTTTGGAAGTGCCCATAGATGAAATCTCCTAAAATCTGAGCTTAATGACTGCATAAATTTGCACTGCGGAACATTTCAGAACAAGGGGCTTAAGCCCCTTGTTCCTACAGTGGTCTAGTTGCCGCACTTAGACAACTAAAGGTGTGAGCACTGCTTGCTGCCAACGAAGATTTTGATCGAGCAATCCATCGCTGATCAAGTATTTGATGTGGGCAATCCGCTTATAGCGTTCACCCTCAAACTCATCTAGCGTTAGCCCAACTTTCTTGTAAGTGTTGTAAAGTTCTTCGGCTCCCTTTTTAGCCGTCCATTGGGGCTGAAATTCTGGCAGTGTTTTTGCAATTTTTTCGCAGTCTACGCGATAGCATCGCAAATCGGGTCCCGCATCCTCAGCATATTCAATTTCACAACCAGGAACCGTCTCCTTCACGATGTCTGCAATCTCGCTAATGCGGTAATTCTCTTGGGTGCGTCCCACATTAAACGATTCATTGTGAATTATCTCGCGAGGTGCGTGCAGCACCGCTAAAAATGCGCGGGAGATGTCTTCGATGTGCACGATCGGTCGCCAAGGGGTGCCGTCGCTCTTGATGTGAACTTTGCCTGTTGTGATTGCCCACGCGACCAGATTGTTTAAAACCAAATCAAACCGCAGTCGGGGAGACACGCCGTAAGCCGTCGCGCTTCTGAGGAAGGTTGGGCTGAAATTATCGTCGGCCATTTTGGTGACATCCATCTCGGTCATCGCTTTAGACGATCCATAAGGAGTGACCGGATTGAACTCTGAGGTTTCGTTAACAGGCGTATCCCCTGCGGCTCCGTAGTTGCTGCACGAGGACGAGAAGATGAATCGCTCGACTCCGACCTGTTTAGCTAGTTCTGCCAGTTTGACCGAGGCTTTGTGATTAATGTCAAAGGTCAAGTTGGGGTTTAAGTCACCTAGCGGATCGTTTGACAACCCTGCTAGGTGCAAAACTGCCTCAAACCCTTCGAGGTCAGCCGCCACTACATCTCGAATGTCTTTCTGAATCGTGGGAATGCCAGGAAACCCATCGCCAAAGGTGCAGCGCTGATAGAGATCAGTATCGATGCCGACAACATCATGTCCGGCTGCCAGCAGCATGGGTGTCATGACTGTTCCGATGTATCCTCTGTGACCCGTTAGTAAGACTCGCATTTTGTTGATCCTCCCAAGTTTTCCAAGGTGCTTTGCCACTGTCCCAGAGGCTTTCCAAAAGTTTTTTCTCACGGATGGTGTCCATGCACTGCCAGAAGGAGTTGTGCTTGTATGCCATCAGTTGCCCGTCTTTTGCAAGGCGCTCTAGCGGTTCTTTTTCCCAGTGGGTCATATCACCGTCAATGTAGTCAAAGATTTCTGGCTCTAAGACAAAGAACGCGCCGTTGATCCAGCCTTCGCCAATTTGTGGCTTTTCAGAAAACTCGACAATCTGGTCATTCTCGAGTTGCAAGTGCCCAAACCGAGCTGGGGGGCGGACGGCAGTCAGGGTTGCAAGCTTACCGTGCGATCGATGAAATGCCAATAGATCATCTAAGTTGACATCTGACACACCATCGCCCCAGGTGAGCATAAAGGTCTCATTGCCAATATAAGGGGCGAGACGCTTGATGCGTCCTCCGGTCTGTGTTTTAAGAGCCGTGTCTACCAGGTCGATCGTCCAGTCGGGTTTATAACCCTCGTGCATTTCGATCTGTCCTGATTTCAGGTTCACCGTTAGGTTACTGTTCAACGAGCAGTAATCGACCATGTACTTTTTAATCACTTCAGCTTTGTAGCCAAGGGCGATCGAAAAGTCTTTAAAGCCGTAGGTAGAGTAGTGCATCATGATGTGCCAGAGAATCGGGCGACCGCCGATCTCAACCATCGGCTTCGGTTTGGCTTCGGTCTCTTCAGCTAAACGCGAACCGAGTCCGCCAGCTAAAATTGCGACTTTCATAACGTTCCTCAAGGGTTTCTTTTGGGATCTTTCAAGCGGTGATCGGTCTCCATGCAGGAGCCATCAGTAGTCGCGCCGTCGCCTTCAGAGGTTTCTGAGCAACCGGGGCGATGTAGCCAGCGATCGCTACGTCTCACTGAACGTTAAGAGTAGCGGGGATCAACCGTCAAGGGGGCAAACTTTTTTAGCGATGACTCGTCAGAGTGGAAGCAGTATCTAACGGCAATCAGACAATTTTGAGAAGGTGGATGGTGCCGAGCAAGCACCCTGGTATGGAACTGGAAATGGTCTGACGCGCACAGAGCATCGTGAGCGCTGACGCGAACTTTGGAGTCTGTCATCTGAGATACTCGCCGATTAATATAGATGCAACCTTAGCAAAACTGTCTTGAACAAACTAAGCCATCCTTGAAGCTTACTCAAAGGATGATATGAATCGCTTTAGACCTTTTTGTGTTGTATTACTTAACTATCAAAGTGCAGAAGACAAAGCCAGTACTTCTACAGGGTCTTCACTGAAAAAATACATCTGTTTCTTTCAAATACACGATTTGTTAAATAAGGTTTTTTGGCTTGAAAATGATGTGTATTTTTTCATCCACCATGAACTAGAGCAATCATTAGCTAACACAGCCTAGTTTCTCCTAATCGTGCTTTGAACCGTATTTAATGAGGTTGCTCTAAACACATTATTAAATCAACAGGATTTCTACTGTAAAGATTAGGTAAAGGAGAACGGAAACCGTGTTCTTTCGGAGGCGTTTCTTTCTACTCTGTGGACATCCGTAAGAAATAGGTTAATTTTTAGTAAAGCACCTACTTTTCTGAGTAATCAAACGTAGAAGTTTGTCACCTTTTCCGTATAGTTACCAGACAATGGGCGACAATTACGTTCATCAACTCCAAATTCAATAGGGTTGAGTGCAGCATTTACGTTTGATGTTTCGTCAGCCTTGTATAGAGCTTTAGCATCGGTCATTGACCCATCTTAAATCTATGTTCTGACTAGCTCATCTTTGACCACACAAACTCAGTTGATTTGTCAACCTCTAGCCCCACGAGAGTATCATGCCCTTGCCTGCGATTTCGATCATCATCCCCACCTTAAACCGAAGTAAATTTCTTCAGTCCACACTGAGTTCGCTTCAGAGCCAAACTTTTACTGACTGGGAGGCGTGGGTAGTTGATGACGGCTCGACAGATGACACCTCTAACTGTGTTTTACAAGTTGCCCAGCTTGATTCTCGCATTCACTATATCCGACGCTCAGAAGAAAAAAAAGGTGCTCCGGTTTGCCGCAATTTGGGCACTCAACGTTCTAATAGCAAATATGTCATCTATTTAGACTCTGATGATTACTTGGCGGTCACTGCTTTAGAGCAGCGCTTTCACTGTATGGAGGCGCACCCTGACCTCGACTTTGGCGTGTTTCCCTGCATTCTGTTTAAGCAGCAGCCTGAGGACATGAAAACATTGTTGAATGTTGAAAGCGAGGAGAATGACCTCGATCGCTTCCTGGCTTCTGACGAACCTTGGCAAACAATGTGTCCGATTTGGCGACGGGAGGCGGTAGTCAAATTAGGGCTTTGGGACGAAGGTCTGCTTGTGTTTCAAGACACTGAACTGCATATTCGGGCATTGGCGCAGGGCTTGAAGTATCGTCGTTTTGATTACCCAGATTGTTTTTGGCGAGTATTGCATGATGGTAGGGTCAGCGAGAGCGCACTCTCACCGTCTCGACTTCAATCCCATTCTCGGTTTTTTGATTCACTGATCGAGACGCTAAAATCATGCGATCTGTTGACTCCAGATCGATGTGCCATGTTAGCAGGGCTGCATTTCTTCTACACAGATTATTGGTCCTATCGGGGTGATCGCACTGCTGCCTTCACGCTTTGGGCTGAGTGTTACGATCGCCAACTGATCAGCACGGCTGTCCATCAAATGGGAGCCTTTTACGTGACTCTTTCCAGCACTAAACAAGTGCCTTTCGTTCTCCGCAGAATTCTACGACGTTTGCTGCGAGAAGGGTTTAGATGGGTCTGGCATCCTAAAATCTTGATTAAAACCTCTGCAACTTACCATTCTGTACCGATTGAGTCAGACAAAATTCCGGTTGTAAAACTGAAATCGCGCAGTCAAATCGATGGAGATCGCGTCACAACAGAAGATCACATGATTGCATCCGATCGCAGGGTTGAGGCGTTAGATCCAGAGGTGTCTTCTAACTGGCTGGAAGAGAATCGGAAGCGATCACTGCAATCAGGGTGAGCCAGTTTTAGAAAGATTAAACAGTTTGCGAATTTTCAGGATTTAATCTTGCAATCTTGAGACCTCGATCGCGAATACCCTATACACAAAACTTTAAAGCTATACTTCAGCTAGTCAACCCGGTTTAAGGAATGGCAGAAACCTATCCACGAGACATGATTGGGTATGGGCGCACGACTCCCGATCCCAAATGGCAGCATCAGGCACGAATTGCCGTGCAGTTTGTGATCAACTACGAAGAGGGTGGAGAAACCTGCATTTTGCATGGGGATCAATCGTCTGAGACGTTTCTCTCAGAAATTGTGGGAGCCGTCCCGCTGAACGGGTTGCGTCACATGAATATGGAGTCTTGCTATGAATATGGGAGTCGATCGGGCTTCTGGCGCTTGCATCGATTATTCACCCAGCGCGGCATCCCCGTCACGATCTATGGGGTGGCAATGGCGTTAGAACGCAATCCCGATGCGGTGGCGGCAATGCGAGAAGCAGACTGGGAAATCGCGAGTCATGGCTATCGATGGATTGACTATAAATATTTTGGCGAAGATGCAGAGCGAGATCATTTGCACAAAGCGATCGAGATTCACACTCGCGTCACGGGCGATCGTCCATTAGGTTGTTATATCGGACGCACTAGCCCAGTGAGTCGTAAATTGATTGTCGAAGAAGGCGGATTTCTCTACGATTCTGATAGCTATTCTGATGATTTGCCTTACTGGGTTTATGACTATAGCAAGCCGCATTTGGTTATTCCTTACACGTTGGACAATAACGATATGCGGTTTGCAACTAATCAAGGGTTTAATTCTGGCGATCAGTTTTTTGCCTATTTGCGTGATGCCTTTGATGTCTTATATCAAGAAGGCGAAATCGCTCCCAAAATGATGAGTGTAGGGCTGCACTGCCGATTAGTGGGACGACCAGGACGAGCAGCCGCTTTATCACGGTTTTTAGATTATGTGCAGCAACACGATCGAGTATGGCTGTGTCGTCGAATTGATATCGCTAAACACTGGCATCAGCATCACAAGCCATAATGCTAAGAGAATCGTTATCAGTATCGCTATATCGAACTTATGAAAATTAAGGTCATCAATCCTAACACGACGGCTAGCATGACCCGCAAGATTGGAGAGGCTGCGATCGCGGTGGCATCTCCTGGAACTGAGATCTTTGCGTGTAATCCTGCAATGGGTCCGGTTTCGATCGAGGGGCACTACGACGAAGCCCTCAGCGTAATCGGATTGTTAGACGAGATTCGCAAAGGTGAAGTTGACGGCATGGATGGTTATGTAATCGCTTGTTTTGGCGATCCGGGCTTGCTTGCGGCTCGCGAAATCACTCGCTGCCCCGTGATTGGTATCGCTGAAGCTGCTATGCACGCCGCTAGTTTTATCTCAACAGGATTCTCGATCGTCACTACCTTGAGCCGCACTTGCATCATCGCTCAGCACTTGGTCGAAGCTTATGGCATGACTCGTTTTTGCCGCAACATTCGCGCCACTGATCTGCCCGTCTTAGACCTCGATGTTGAAGGATCTGATGCTAGAAAAATCATCACCGAAGAATGTCGTCTAGCCCTTAAAGAAGACCGATCCGGTGCGATCGTGTTGGGCTGCGGTGGTATGGCGGATCTCGCCGCCCAGATCAGCCAAGACATCGGTGCACCTGTGATTGATGGCGTAACGGCAGGGGTAAAATTTGTCGAAGCGCTCGTCGGACTGGGATTGGGAACTAGCAAAGTTGGGGATTTAGGGTTCCCGATCGCTAAACCCTATACTGGAATGCTCGATCGTTTTGGGCGGTGAGCGGATACTTAGGAAGTAGGATTTATTAAACTGCAATTCTCGCAGTTGCTTTTCGCTTCGTTTCCCTAGGCTTATGCCCCCTAAATCCCCCAAGCTTGGGGTAGGGTTGATTCTTTAGAGGGAGGAATTAAACTGAAAAGTTAGTTGCGACTCTCAACATGATGGGTATGGAAACCT
>JBBRMC010000054.1:0-11720 GCA_038231055.1 Leptolyngbyales cyanobacterium | reverse complement strand
GTTTCGGGTGATAATCCATCTCGAAACGCATAGACAATAGAGTCAAGAGAAATCCGAGTTCCTTCAACCCAATAAGCCTCGTTACGATGCTCTACATAAGATTTAGCTGAAACAACTGTCATACATTTGTTTTGGCTCTACACACCCTTGATCATAAACGGATATCGAATCTGTGCCCGATCGCGACCTGGGATTTAGGCGCAGGCGAATCTACCGTGTTGAGCTTTGTCCTACAAAATCCAACCTATCGCGCAATAGTGGATGACACCGCCGCAAGACGCTGTGCCCGTACTCTAGGGATCTCAACATTGGGCACCGGAGGCGCGATCGCACTCGCAAAGCAACGCGGATTAATTGAATCCGTGACGATCGCTTACAACTCCTTCGAGATTCAGGGTTATGGCTTTCAGAAGAAGTCTTTAACTTGCTGAAGCAGAAAGCAGGCGAAGGAGCATAAGCACACCACGTTGGCAGAAATCGAGAGGTTTAACTCGCGCTCGTCACTTGTTGAACCAAATCCATCACTTGACTGCGACTGAGCTTTTCAGAGCCGTGCAGCATCGCATCTAGCGTGGCATGACCCAGCATCAAAATAATTTGACAAAAATCAGACGCAGGACTCCCCGAAGGCAGCGACGCGGTATACGCATCCGCTAACTGAATGTTGCGACGGGCATAGGTTTGCACCTCATCATTCGTCCAGCCATCGGGATAAAACGTGACTCCGCGAGTCATATCTTCGCCGTGATTACGGAGAATGTTGACCGCTTGCAACCCGCGACCAAAGCCGATCGCTTCCGTTCGATCGGTCTGAGTGCCGTCATACCAACTCCACAGATCTGAGAGCAGCAGACCCACCGAACCCGCAACGCTGAAGGTGTAACGATCGAGATCTGTTTCAGTCTGAATCGTCCAATTACAGTCTGCCCAGTGCGCCATCCGATCGGACATCGCAGCCGTTGATTCCCAAATGCGCGGCGCAATATCAGCCGGAGCCAGGGTTGCCCATTCGCCAATTCTCAGCGAGACTTCGGGGAGTTGCTCGGCATAAGCACCAAACGCTGAGTCAAAATCACCGTCCTTAAATCCAGTCACGCCAGACTGCAAGATCAAGCTGATTTCCCTTAAAATCTTGGCTTTGATGGCGTTCTCTAAGTGGGGGTCATCTTCGATCTCGTCGATCGCTCTCATGCACAGATAAGCAGACGAAACTGCTTCTTGCAAACCTGACGGCAGGCGACTGATGGGAATATAGAATGTCCGACTCGTTTCTTTAAGAATTTCTAATGCGTCTTTACGTGGGTTCATACTTGTGTTCACTCCTCTCCGAAACCTTTATACCAGGTTGTGATTTAAAAAGGCGGTTTCCTCTGACTAAAGCGCATTTTCTAGGCACGTCTTCCAGTAAACTTCTAAATCGCCTTGCCGAGAGTTTTTGTCATGAATTACTGGCTGATGAAATCTGAACCAGATGTTTATGGGATCATGGATCTGAAGCGCGATCGTCAAACGATTTGGGATGGAGTGCGAAACTATCAGGCGCGGAATTTCATGCGGGTAATGCAGCCGGGTGATCTCATCTTCTTTTATCACTCAAATGCCACTCCCCCTGGCATCGCGGGTTTGATGAAAGTGATCAAGTCAGGCATCGACGACCCCACCCAATTTGATTTCACTAGCCAGTATTACGACGTTAAGGCTACAAAAGAGTCACCCCGATGGCAGACAGTCTGTGTTGAATTTGTCGAAAAATTGCCCACTTTAGTTTCCCTAGATACGTTACGATCGCAGTTCTCGCCCGATGACCTGCTCGTTGTCAGACCGGGCAATCGTCTGTCGGTAATGCCGATCGACTCTAAAATAGCCCAACAAATTCTAGTTTTAGCCAGGACGCGTTGAATCGTATCTCTAACGCGTTCCCTATTTAAGTAACCGCTAAGATAGAATTATTAAAGCTTCTTTACTATTTTCGACGCATGATGCTAAACCGTGATAGCGATCGAAGCCTCCTAACGCAGCATTCCTAATCCTTTTCACTGGAACCTTTTCTATGACTATCCCGATTCGCAACGTTGCTATCATTGCTCACGTTGACCACGGCAAAACGACGCTCGTGGATGCGCTGCTCAAACAATCTGGGACGTTCCGAGAAGGGGAAACGGTTCCAGATTGCGTCATGGACTCGAACGATCTTGAGCGCGAACGTGGCATCACGATTTTGTCCAAAAATACGGCGGTTCACTACAAAGACACGCTGATCAATATTGTTGATACCCCTGGGCACGCAGACTTTGGTGGCGAAGTCGAGCGCGTATTGGGCATGGTCGATGGCTGTCTGCTGATCGTCGATGCCACCGAAGGTCCGATGCCTCAGACGCGCTTTGTGTTGAAGAAAGCACTAGAGAAAGGACTGCGCCCGATCGTGTTCATCAACAAGATCGATCGTGCTCGCGCCAACCCTCACGTTGCTGTTGACAAAGTATTAGATCTCTTTTTAGAACTCGGTGCTGACGATGCTCAGTGCGAGTTCCCTTATCTGTTTGGGTCGGGCATGGCAGGATATGCCAAAGAAACCCTGGAAGAAGAAACATCTGATATGCAGGCGCTCTTTAATGCGATTCTGCGCCATGTTCCGCCTCCCATCGGCGACGCGACCAAGCCGTTACAACTTCAAGTGACGACGCTAGACTACTCCGATTATCTGGGTCGCATCGTCATCGGCAAAATTCATAACGGTACGATTCGCGTCGGTCAGCAAGCGGCGATCGTCACCGACACAGGCGCGATCGTCAAATCCAAAATCTCGAAGCTGATGGGCTTTGAAGGGCTAAAGCGCATCGACATCGAAGAAGCCACGGCTGGAAACCTGGTTGCGGTTGCCGGATTTGCAAACGCTAACATCGGCGAAACCATTACCGACCCCAATGATCCCCAAGCGCTGCCGTTGATCAAAGTGGACGAACCCACATTGCAGATGACGTTCTCAGTCAACGATTCGCCGTTTGCAGGTCAAGAAGGTGATTTTGTTACGTCGAGACAGTTGCGCGATCGTTTGTTCCGCGAGCTAGAAACCAATGTCGCCCTCCGTATTGAGGAAACCGATTCTCCTGACAAACTGGCAGTTTCGGGTCGGGGTGAACTGCACCTTGGCATCTTGATCGAAACCATGCGGCGAGAAGGCTATGAGTTTCAAGTCTCCCAGCCTCAAGTCATCTATCGCGAAGTCAGCGGTCAGCCCTGTGAGCCGTTTGAAACCCTTGTGTTGGATGTGCCTGAAGAGGCGGTGGGCGGCTGCATTGAGCGATTGGGTCAGCGCAAGGGCGAAATGCAGGATATGCAGGTCGGCACCACGTCTCGCACTCAGCTAGAGTTTGTGATCCCGGCAAGAGGTCTGATTGGCTTCCGAGGCGAGTTTATGCGAATGACTCGCGGCGCGGGGATTATGAACCACAGCTTCCTTGATTACCGCCCGATTAGTGGCGAAATTGAGACGCGACGCAATGGTGTCCTGATCTCCTTTGAGGAAGGCGTTGCCACGTTCTATGCAATGCAAAACGCAGAAGATCGCGGAGTCTTCTTCATTAGACCTGGCGTTAAAGTCTATCGAGGTATGGTTCTCGGTGAGCACAATCGTCAACAAGACTTAGAGCTAAACGTCTGCAAGGCGAAGCAGTTAACCAACCACCGGGCTTCTGGTGGAGAAGAACTCGTGCAGTTAAAAGAACCGATCGACATGAGCCTCGAACGGGCGCTAGAGTATATCGGCTCTGATGAACTGCTAGAAATCACGCCTAAGTCAATCCGTTTACGGAAAATGGCGAAGGCGAAGAAACTCGCGAAAAAGTAGACCTCACGCTGAGCTGAGGAGTTGATCCTCGAAAAGCAAAAGGGACGTAATCACTACGTCCCTTCTTTTTTGTGGATTACACCGGGTTATATTCCCGTGCAGTTGGGTCAAACTCGCGATTAGAAGACCGCCCGGGATCGTAGCCTTCATTGCGAACTCGACGACGCAAGTCTCCCGCATCAGGAGAGGCTTTCACGGCATCATCTGGGCTGATTTTTCCCAACAGAATCAGTTCGCAGAGCGCCTGGTTCATCACCTGCATTCCTTCATTAGTGTCTGTCTCCATCAACTGGAAGGCATCCGTTTCTTGACCTTTGAGCAAATAGTCTTGCATTGCAGCAGTGTTGAGCAAAATTTCGTGAACGGCAGTGCGTCTGCCGTCTGTGGTTGGCAACAACTGCTGAGAGACGATCGAAACCAGCGACTCTAGAATTTGAGTCCGCATTGCCTGCTGCTCATCGGGGTTGTAGATATTGAGCAATCGATTCACGGTGCCGATCGCGCTCTTGGTGTGCAGCGTTCCTAAAACCAAGTGACCCGTCTGAGCCGCTTTGAGAGCGGTATCGACCGTAACACGATCGCGCATTTCCCCGATCAAAATCACGTCAGGGTCTTCGCGCAGCACTGCCCGCAGCGCTTCATGAAATTCGTGGGTGTGCAGTCCCACTTCCCGCTGACTGATTAGACACTTACCCGATGCATGGACATATTCAATCGGATCTTCGATCGTCACAATATGACGGCTGTCTGACTCATTCAATTCGCGAATCATGGCAGCGATCGAGGTTGACTTTCCCGATCCCGTTGGACCTGTGACCAAAATCAAGCCCTGTGGATACGTGACTAAGTGCTTGAGAACGAGAGGTAACCCCAACCCATCGATCGACGGAACATCGAGAGGAATCAGACGCAACACGATCGCGCCACCCGTCAGCGTCTCAAAGCAGTTGACCCGACAACGCAAAAATCCTGGATAGTAGATAGCAGTGTCTAGCTCTTTTTTCTCAATAAACTGTTTTCTCTGAGACTCACTGAGCATTTCAGTCAGATATTTCTCAAACAGGTCAGGTGTCACCGCAGCGTAGTCTGACGACCGGACGATTTGACCTCGAATTCTCAATCGAGGCGGCTCGCCAACTCGAATATGAATATCTGATGCCTGCCGCGCATGAGCGTCTTTGACCATTTGCTCGATCGTGAGCATCGCTCCGGTGGGTTTTGCGCGGGGGGCGGCAAGTTGAGCAGGGGGCGGAGGGGGTGGAGGGGTGGGATCAGCCTGAGAGCGATTAGAAGGGGTACCCTGCATAGTTAATTCCTTTTTAGCTTTCTCGTCTGATGGGTTGAAGTTGGTCATAATTAATCAGGCTGAGTCCAGTTTGATAAGCTCCCTGCTCAAACCAAGTTGAGCGCATCAAAAGCGTTTCTCGTTTTGATCAATGTATCTAAAATTCTATCGGTCATGAATAGTATGGCTCACGTTTTTTACGATTTTTGTCAAACTTTTAAAAGCTTAAGCTGAGTCGCAGAAAACGCATCAATCATTTGCAGAATTACAGGCTGCTATGGGCATCAAATCTCGATCGACTGTCTGGCTAGAAACGTATTGGGTGAATCCTGCTTACATCAGTTGGATATTAGGCGGACTTGCTTTGTTCTTTTTTGTTGCAGCGACTAACACGCTATCTGGTTGGCTGTATGTGATGAGCGGTGTGATCTTTGCTCTGTTGGCGATCGCCACTACCCTGTCAACTCGCAACCTCAAAGGAATTGAAGTCACGCGCCGCCCTATTTACCCCGTGAGCGCTGGAGACGATATCACGGTGGAGTTGCTGATTCAAAATACGACAGCTAAACCTAAAACCTTGGTGCAAGTCTCTGACCTCATTCCCCATCGGTTAGGCGAACCTATCACTAAAGTAATAGAGAGCTTGAGTTCTAATGCGGCTCAATATTGGGTTTATCAACAGCCGACTCGACAACGGGGGGTCTATCGTTGGCAAACAGTGCGGATGAGATCGGCAGCTCCTTTAGGATTATTTTGGCGACGACAGGATCACGAAACTGGAGCCACCGCAATCGTGTATCCGACCGTGCTCCCATTATCTCGTTGTCCGTTGATTGACGAGATGGGTCGAGAATCGAGTTTGCAGTTCAATAGCGATCGACGTGCTAAAACCGCGACTGAAGGGTTGACTCGATCGCTGCGTCCCTATCGGTGGGGCGATCCCACTCGTCTGATTCACTGGCGCACAAGTGCTCGGCATGGAGAACTGCGGATTCGAGAATTAGAACTGTTTACCGGAGGTCAAGAACTCGTCATCTGCCTAGATAGTGCAGTCTCCTGGAAAGCAGAAGCCTTTGAGGAAGCCGTAATCGCGGCTGCATCTCTTTATTTCTACGCCGCGCAGCAATCCCTCAATATCCGGCTCTGGACAGCGAGCACCGGACTTTTGCAAGGAGAACAGAGCGTGTTAGAAACCCTGGCAGTAACCTACGCTGGAGAGAACGATCGTACCCTCAACCTGCCGAACCTGCCGTTAGTCTGGCTGACTCAAAGCGTTGAACGTCTCAGACCCTTACCTTCAGGAAGTCGTTATGTGGTGTGGCAGCCTCCGCAAGGTCTTGAGAAACGATCGTCTACTTCTCCGGGGCTTGTGATTGGTCAGGAACGATCGCTGCAATCGCAGCTTCAAGACTTTGTTAGGAATGTGGATTAAATAAAACCCAGACTTTCCCTCACCCTAGCCCTCTCCCAGCAGGAAAGGGAACAAGATTCTAGCTCCCTTCTCTCTTGGGGAGAAGAGTGGGGCGAGGGCTTCAGCCCCACTGCGTGAGGCTACCGTGTACACACAAATGGCTAATCGCTTCGGTTCAGTCGGCTTGTGCCCCTAAATCCCCCAAAATTGGGGGACTTTGAACCGGAGCAATGGCGTTAAACTCTAGAGACTTTCTGGCTCAAAGTCCCCCATTCTGGGGGATTTAGGGGGCGAAGGATCTCAGCCCTGATCGATCGATCAACTTGTGTGTACACGGTAGACTTCGTGAGGAGGGCAAATTTCCGGCATTATTAAATCCACGATCGCTCAAGCCGTAAATGACTTGCCACAGCCACAGGTTGCACTAGCATTGGGGTTGGTGAATTGGAAGCCACCGCCAATCAACGCATCACTATAGTCCAGCATTAAACCATAGAGATAGAGCAAGCTTTTGGGATCGGTAATCACCTTAAAGCCGTTGTAATCATAGGCTTCATCATCGGGACGAATATTATTTGGGTCTTCAAAATCCATTGTGTAAGACATACCAGAGCAGCCGCCGCCCCGAACGCCGACCCGCAGACACAGGTCTTTTCCTTGCTTTTCTCGCAGCAGCATCACGTGCTTGAGCGCATTCTCGCTCATCATAATTCCGCGTTGTTGAGACTGGGTGGTTTGTGTCATCTGCCCGTCAGACTCCTTGGCTATATCAAAAAATTGGTCGTGTCTATGTCACCATCTTATCGATTATTTACTGAAAACTGATTCGTGACGCATAACTTGACCTACCTAGCTATGCTGAATAAAGGGCTTTGCAGAATCTCGGTGAGGGAAAGAATTAACGTTTAATATAAAGTCTGCTGCCCGAATGTCTGCGCTGTTCTTCTGTTATCTTGCTTGGTTATGACTGGTCTCAATCGTGCAACTCGTCGTCGGCTCCTTGATTTGCCGCAGGTTCCCAGCGTCTGGGAGGGCGATCGTCGTCCCCTCTCATCTGGTTCATCTATGGGGCAGGCAGACTGGACAGAGTCAAGTGCATCCTCCTCTAAGCCCGACGGCGAATGCATTCTCTGGGTCGATGGGTCGATGGGGGTGGTGCGAGCAATGGATGTGGTTCCGGCAGAAACAGGACCAGAAGCGATCGTGCGAACTCTTCTACGGGCAATGGAGCATCCTCACAATCCCGGACAACCTGCTAGACCGCAAAAAATTGTGGTGCGCGATCGTGAGACTCAGTTTTATCTGCGGGGCGTGCTGCAAAACTTAGACATCGTTTTAGACTATGTGCCCGAACTGCCGTTAATTGATGAGATCTTTCGCGGCTTTCAAGATGTGGCAGACACGCGCCCGCCGAAAGTGCCGCCTCAGTTTGCTGACCCTCTCATGGAGAAAGCAGAAGAGATTTGGCAAGATGCCCCCTGGGAAGTGTTGGGCGATCATCAGATTCTAGAAATCGAGTTGAACCAGTGGGATCTCAGCACTGTCTATGCCTCCGTGATGGGAATGTTGGGCATGGAGTATGGCATTTTGCTGTATCGATCGCTCGATTCGCTAAAGCAGTTTCGGCAGCGAGTGCTGGCAAATGAGTCGCTCGAACAGATGGAAGAGGCTTTTTTAGGGCAAGACTGTCTGTTTGTCACTTACGAAGCTGAGGGCGAAGACGAAGAGTTTGAGGAAGAATTTGACCTCATCGACGCAGACGATTCAGACATCAAGCCTGTTTTTGGCAATCTTCATCCCTTAGAAGGCATTCGATCGTTTCTCTATGACGAAGAAGCGATCGCGCTCTTAGTCGTGCTTGAAGCCCTGCATCGGTTTATGCGTCAACATCGTCGCAAATTAGAAAACGATGCCTTTCCGCCAATCAGCAGTCGTTATAAAATCCCGGTGCCTGAAGGGGCAGAAGAAGACATCGCTCTGGTATCGGTCAAAGTGACCACGATGCCCGATGTGGCAAATGAACTGTTTGCGCTGGTGGGCGACGATGACGACTCAGTTTTTCCAGTCATTCGGGATGACCTGGTGCCCGAAAATTCGTTTCTCAGCCTGGGCGTGATTCCGTGGGAGACAGTAGGGCGAATGCGATCGCAGCTCGACTATCACCAGGCAGGAGAACCGACCGAGGCAGGAGAAGGTCTGCCTGTGATTTTGATTCAAACCTCGCGACCCAAAGCGAAGGCAATGATCGAAGAGATTCAGTCCGTCGGCGGAATTAAAGGGATTTGCTTTAACCCGGGGGCTGACCCCTTTGAGGGCGATCATTATGATCTCGGACTTTTGCAGACGGGCAACGATGAACTTCATCTCTTTGGCGAATTTGAGGAAGCCGATCCAATTCATCTACAAGCGCGCAAGAAATGGGATCAGCGCTGCAAAAAGACCAAAGGCTATTGCGGTTTAGTGATTGCTAAAGGGTTGACGGGGGCGAGTCGCGGCAATCCCAGTCTTAAAGATATGGTGGCGTTGTTTGAAGTGCCCGCCATCGGGTCTGAGCAATTAGGTCTAGGAACCCTAGAGCGGAAATTTGCAGTGGACTGAATGCGAGTCTTCTCAAATGAGACAAGATTGCAGGTCATTCTCCTCCGCTACGATCGCGCCTCTGATCCTGCCCAAAACCAGCGTGAGTGGGCAGATCGTAACGTTTCTTAGCGAACCGTTCTCTTAAGTGAGTATAAATACTTATCAAATGGCTCAAATTTGACTAAAAAGTGCTGAAGTCTATATAACTTAAAGCCTTTGACGCTCCACATTGATAAAACAGCCTATAGAATGGGTCATTGAAAATTCGAGTTAATGGGAGTTTCAGGCATTTTGAGCTGACCCCCTCGAACATTCACTCTTAGTCTCACCGTGAGACATTTTACCCACCCATAAGACAACCTCTGAGGAGACTTATATGAACAAAGGCGAACTTGTAGATTCTGTTGCTGACAAAGCCAGTGTCACCAAAAAACAAGCCGATGCGGTTTTGACGGCTGTGATCGAAACGATCGTTGAAGCGGTATCTTCGGGTGACAAAGTGACGCTTGTAGGGTTTGGCTCGTTTGAGTCGCGTGAGCGCAAGGCTCGTGAAGGGCGCAACCCCAAAACGGGCGATAAGATGGAGATTCCGGCGACGAAGGTTCCGGCTTTCTCGGCTGGAAAGCTTTTTAAGGAGAAGGTCGCTCCTCCTGCCAAGTAACTCACTCAATTATTCAACAGGCAACTTTTTTGAATCAACCAGTGCACGGGGGGAATTTGGCTTGGGCAGCAGAACTGGCTAGCTGTTCTCCCTCTGCCATTCTTGATTTTTCTGCCAGCATTAGTCCGTTGGGACCGCCACAGTCAGCGATCGCGGCGATTCAAGCTAATCTCAATCTGGTGCGGGAATATCCTGACCCAGACTATCGGCGGTTGCGATCGGCGATCGCGCAGTTTCATCAGTTGCCGAGCGAGTGGATTTTGCCCGGAAATGGTGCCGCTGAGTTGCTCACTTGGGCGTGTTGGGATTTGGCAAAGTTAGACGCAACTCAAGTAGTCACGCCAGGGTTTAGTGATTATTTTCGGGCATTGAGCGCCTTTGATGCGAGGGTGAACCGGTGCCTGTTTGATTTTGCAGACGCTCAACGAGGGGTTAAGTCTGTTGCGATCGATCTCGCTTCCGTCATGCGACCGTCTTGTAAAGGCTTGTTGCTCAATAATCCCCACAATCCGACGGGGCAACTGTTTTCACGAGAGTCGATCTTGTCTTGTTTAAAAGAATTCTCACTGGTGGTGATCGATGAGGCATTTATGGATTTCTTGCCGCCCGATCGTCAGCAAAGTCTAATCCAAGATGTGCATCACTATCCAAATTTAGTGATCTTACGATCCCTGACAAAATTCTATAGTTTGCCTGGATTGCGCTTGGGGTATGCGATCGCCCATCCCGATTTTCTCAAGGTGTGGCAGACCCGCCGCGATCCTTGGTCAGTTAATGTTTTAGCGTCGGTTGCGGCTGAGGCGATGTTAGTGGATACCGAATTTCAGCAGCAGACTTGGGATTGGTTAGCGATCGCCAAACCTAGCCTGTTTCGGGGGTTGTCTGCCCTGCCGGGGTTGCATCCTTACGGGAGTGCCGCTAACTTCTTTTTAGTGCGGTCAGACCAGTCGGTGCCTGAAATTCAACAGAGACTCTTAAAACAGCACCAAATTTTGATTCGAGACTGTTTAAGTTTTTCAGAGTTGGGCGATCGCTATTTTCGAGTGGCGGTGCGGTCTGAGTCTGAAAATCGACGGCTGATCACAGGCTTAACTGACGTTTTATAGACGCTTTATGGCAGTTGACTATGATTTGGTTGTTATCGGAAACACCCCTGCGGGAATTCACGCCGCTATCTCTGCTGCCAGATTGAAGGCGAGAGTCGCGATCGTAGAGCAAAACACTTGCTCCGATTCGACGATGGTTCGTCGGGCTTTTGCAGAAACTGGAGCGATCGCTCAGAGCCTCTATCTTGCAAATCAACTCAGCCTCTATGAGTCAGAAATCGTTTTGGGAGAAACCCAACTGACGGAGGCAAAAAAATGGGCAGAGACGATCGCTGTCAGTCTTCAAGAATTGGAATCACCCGCAGTCTTGGCTTCGTTAGGCATCGAATTTATTGCCAGTGTCGGTGAATTTTGTCGCAAGCCTCAGACTGGTTTTGTGGTGGATAGACGAGTGCTACGATCGCGAGCTTTCTTAATCGCAACCGAGCAGATTCCTCTAATTCCAGCCATTGCAGGATTGCAAACAGTCGATTATTTAACGCCTGAAACTTTAGGAAAAATCATTCCATCAAACCTGGTAATTATTGGCGATGATGAGATTAGTATCGAGCTTGCCCAGACCTTTACCCAACTGGGTTCTCACGTCACTTTAATTCTGAGTCGTGAAATTTTAGAAGCCGCCGATCGAGAAGTTGCGTTTCTAATACAAGCTCAATTAGAAGCAGAAGGAATTCGGGTGTTGCCCCACACTCCCGTAACTCAGGTGAGAAAAATTCAATCTAAGAAATGGGTTCAGGCGGGTGATGAAGCGATCGAAACCGATGAGATTTTATTAGCAGCCGGGTCACAGCCAAATTTAGAGTCGTTGAATCTAGAAGCGATGGGCGTTT
>JBBRMC010000053.1:0-11736 GCA_038231055.1 Leptolyngbyales cyanobacterium | reverse complement strand
AAGCTTACCCTGCCGCTCAGATTGATGTCGTCGTTGAGCCACGATCGAAGAGTGCCTATCGGGTTTCTAAGTCGGTTCATGAGACGATTTTGTTTGACTTTAAGGGCAGCAATAGTTTGGCAGATTTTGGCAATCTGTTGGGGGTGATCCGCGATCGTGAATATGATATCGCCATTTCGCTAGGGCAACGCCGTGCGGTTGGGTTTCTGCTATGGTTAACAGGAATTCCGACTCGGGTAGGCTATGCGGGTGGAGGCAGCGAGCTGTTTATAACGAATGCCGTTCCGCTCAATCAGAATCAGTATGCGGCAGCGATGTATCACGACTTGTTAAAGGGGTTGAGCATTGATAAACCCTGTCCAGAGTTAGCGGTGAGTGTACCTGCTAAGGATTTGGAGTGGGCAGATAACGAGCGCAAACGGCTAGGAATTCAAAATGGCGGTTATGTGCTGATTCATGGAGGGTCGAGTCAGCTTGCCCAAATGAAAGGCATCGATAAGATCTATCCCGTCGAGAGTTGGCAAACGATCGTTCAAGACTTTCAGCAAAAGCAGCCTGATTTACCGATCGTGGTGGTCAAAGGTCCTGATGATAATGCGTTTGTCGCCGATCTGCTGCACGCTGCCCCCAAACTTAAAGTCACGGCTCCGAGCAATGTGGGTGAACTGGTGGCAATGATTGCCGGAGCAAGTTTGATGCTCTGTACAGACAGCGCCCCCATGCACCTGGCAGTTGCGGCTCAGACGTTTACGTTAGCGTTATTTGGTCCCACCGATCCCGATAAGCTGTTGCCCAAGAACGATCGAGTGGTGGGCATTAAATCCCCAACCGGAAAAATGGCAGATATCCCGCCGCAAACCATCCTCGCTAAAATCTGGGGTGGCTAGAGTTATGGCACGACCTGCCGTTTATCTCGATCGAGATGGCGTTCTCAATCAAGAAGCGGGCTATATTCACCACGTTGAAGACCTGCACTTGATTCCGGGCGTTGCTCAAGCAGTGCGTCACCTGAATGACGCGGGACTGTTTTGCTGTCTCGTCTCTAACCAATCAGGACCCGCGCGGGGATATTATCCCGATCGTCACGTTCAAGCATTGCATGAGCGGCTTTGTCACCTCCTTGATACCGAAGCGGGAGCGCGATTAAATGCCCTTTATTACTGTCCGGATCTCAGCCCTCCTGAAGGCGGCACTCAAGCAGAATTCACGCGCTGGACAACGTGGCGCAAGCCCAATACTGGAATGCTCGTCGCTGCCGCCTGGGAGCATGATTTAGAGATTGCTCAAAGTTTTATGGTGGGCGACAAAGCCACCGATGTTGATATGGCACACAATGCTGGCTGTGTAGGAATTTTGGTGCAAACAGGCTATGGAGATCGAGTCCTCAGTGGCGATTATCAACATCACACCAAGCCAGATTACATTGCCGCAGATCTAGCCGCCGCCGTGGACTGGATCTTGCAAAAAAGAGGTTAAGGAGTGGGTGGGAATTGATGCGATCGCACCTCTCCTGCATAATCTTGAACCGCTTGAGTGATTAGCTCGTGCAGGTTTGTATAGGATTTGGCAAACGGAGGCTTCCAAGTGCCCAAACCCAGCACGTCGGTCGTGACTAACACTTGACCATCACAGTGAGCGCCCGCCCCAATCCCAATCGTCGGAATTGTCAGCTTTTGAGTGATTTGCAACGCCAAGTCAGATGGAACGTGTTCGATCACGATCGCAAAGGCTCCAGCTTGTTCAAGAGCGATCGCTTCTGACACAATGCGTTCTCCTTCTTCGGGCGATTTTCCCTGCTGCCGAAATCCTAACTGACGAACCGATTGCGGGGTTAGCCCAATATGCCCCATCACCGGAATTCCTGCCCGAACCAGATGAGAGACGGTTTCAGCGATCGCCGGATAACCCCCTTCTAGTTTGACTGCCTGCACTCCAGCTTCTTTGAGTGCCCGACCTGCGGAGTGAATGGCTTGTTGAACACTTTCTTGATAGCTGAGAAAGGGCAGATCCATCACGAGCAATGATTGCTTGACTGCGCGACGAACCGCTTTCGCATGGTGCAGCATTTCATCAAGCGTTACAGGCAAGGTCGTCTCATAACCCAACGCCACCATCGCCAGCGAATCGCCCACCAAAATCACATCCACGCCCGACTGGTCTAGGATTTGAGCAAATACATAATCCCAAGCGGTGAGAGCAACGATCGAGCGTCCCTGCTGCTTCCACTGAATCAACTGCTGGGGCGTAACTGGCATATTGGTAACGGACGGGAACGAAGGAAAGTAAATCTATCTTACTCATCTTCGGTCATGGGTGAAGCGGTAGACTGACCCTCTTAGAGCGATCGCCCGAATCGTTTTGGCAAGAGAGTTACTCATCCTTGAGGGAACTGAATAGTGCTAGAAGAGACTCTGACCGTCTATTGGTAGAGGTAGACGATTTCGCAGCCCGGATCTGTTAAGCAAAAATTGGTGCCTCTTAAGGTAATAGGAAAGCTGCTGATCAAAGAGTAGGGTGTAAGCAAGCAAAAGATTTCCCGCTTGACGGCTCTGTTACTTCTCTACACCTGATACTGAAAATTTTTGCTTTATGGCAACCCTCCGATCTCTCCTGTTCATTGCCTCGACGCTAGGCGTTTTGGTCAATTTGCCTGCGTGCACAGTTCCAAACAGTTCAGAAAAGCTGCCATCCACACCCCCAGCTTCGACAGCGCAACTCGATACAAAGGTTCGACGACAGAGTAAGGTTCGGCTTGACTTTCGTGAGCAGAAGCCAGGAACCGAAGCCCGATTGCCAATCGAACAACAAATTCGGCAAGAACTCCTCCAAAAGCAGGCTCAACTCAAGCAATCTGGCAGCAAAACTACGAGTAGCCCAAAGCGCATCTCTGAAGGAATCGCCGCCAATGAAGCTGCCCTCAAACGCAGCGATGCGGCGATCGCATCCTTATTTGAGAAGGCAGTCTTGACCGAAAAGAATTTAACAGATGCTTATGCAGAAACGAACTCTAACTCAAACGGGTCTAGTATTGGCTTAAAATTTGATGCAGACGGAAGCAAAATTTTTACAGCATTAACAAAAAAATTAGCCGGAACTGGGCGCTCTCTCGGCATTTTTCTGAATGGGCGTTTAGTCAGTTCTCCATCTATCAGTGCTGAATTTGCTCAAACCGGAATTACTGGTGGAACCGCAGTGATTACAGGAAACTTTAGTGCCCAAGAAGCTAAGAGTTTAGCCACCCAACTTAAAGGAGAGTCACCCGAAACTTCCTCTGAGCAATCTTCTAAAAACTAGCGTCACTACATTGGGTTAATTCAACTCCAGACATGAGAATTTGAGACTCGAATTCTGCTCAAATCCAGTCTGGAGTTATGTTAGGGGTTGCTTTTGCTGAAGGTAAAATGAGGCTGGCTCTGATAGGTGCTGAGACTCACCCACGCCAGTCCGTCGCTGGTGCCAACCCAGAGTTTATTTCCCGTGTTGGGAGACACCGCATAAACCTGACTCGACGGCAACCCACCCACCTGACCGACGATCGCGCCATTGTAAGGATTGAGGCGAAAGAGTCCGTTATTGGTGCCGACCCAAATGCTGCCCACGTCGTCAAAACGAGCTGAGAGAACATTGCGTCCTCGCAGTTGAGTCACCGATCGCTTAATTTGCGCGGTTTGAGTGTTGACTTCTAGCAAGCCGTCGAGGGTGCCTGCCCACAGCGATCCTCTAGAATCAAGAGTGAGCGCTTGCACAACCCCTCCTGGAACGTCTGGAATTTGGTTTATGACTCGCGCACTCGCAGTATTCACCTGCACTAAGCTTTCTAGCGTTCCGACCCAAAGCTGACCCGCTGCGTCTAAACTCAGCGCGTTTGCACTAACTCCCGGCAAATTTTTGAGCGTCGTCATCAACAAGCCTTGATCGGGACTAATCAGCGCTAATCCTTGGTCAGTGCCCACCCAAAGATAGCCTCGTTGATCAATCAGCAGCGACAACACTCGATTAGACGGCAGCAGAAAGTTTTGAGCAGTCACCTCATTCGTCCGAGGATCAACGCGCAAAAGTCCTTCATAGGTGCCGACCCAGATTCGTCCCACTTTGTCTTGAGCCAAGGCTCCGATCGTGCGATTTGGGATCGAGATTCGACTCAAAATCTTGCCCGTGTTTGGGTTAATTTTGGCTAGCCCCTGCCAAGAGCCGACCCAAAGATTGCCCTGATAATCGCGCTGAAGGGCACTCACGCGATAGTCTTCGCCAATCGCTCGTTCTTCTTGCTGTCTCTGGCTCGGCAAGGGAGGAGCCAAAGGAGGAGGGGCAGCCGGAATATAGGGCGGCGTTTGCTGAGGAGCGGAGGTAGCCTGAGCGATCATGCTCCTTTGAGGAGACTCTGCAACGGCAACTCTCAGCGTGGATAGGCTCAACACGGCGATCGAAGTGACTCCGATTCCTACACGCATTAGATAACCTGATGAATTAAACCTTCTCACAAAAGATCCTCACAGCTTTAAAGGGCGAAGATGCTAAACATTCGACCCGGGCAAATTTTATGATGCCCATCATACTGCTACAAAGTCAGGACACCACAATAATTTCGAGTGTGAGAGCTTTTTAAACAATTAAAAGGGACAAGAGCCATAGCTCCCATCCCTTCACTACTCATCTCAGACTCGCCTTACTTACGACCACCAAACCACTTAGCTGCGATCGCTCCTAAAGCTGCCCCAACCATTGGGTTACTGAGAAACTTCATTAACGCGGGCTGGTCGGCTAACACTTCTTGGAAGATGTCAGGGTGATTGTGATAGGTGAAAGCTGCCAGTTTGCTGACATCATCTGCCTTCATGTGACCGGGGTTGTGAGTCGAAAGCCCTAATTGCTTTTCCAAGTCACGATCGTGCAGTCCCCGTTTTCTGAGTTGATTGAGAAATTCTTTGGCAACATCATCCCGCTCGTTGGGTTTGATCTGCGCGATCGCCTTTTGCAGTTCGGGTTCCATCTGGCTTGAGGGAATGCGATCGGGGTGAAACGATTTGCCAAATAATTGCCGCCGTTCTTCTCTCGAAGAGCGTTGAGCAAAGTCGTCAAAGTTTTGATAGTTTTCGACAGAATCCTTAGGGATAACATCATCCGCAGATTCCTTATCTCCACGAGCCAAATCTTGCATGACTTGACGTTTGTAGTCGTCGCTGCTAGGCATCTTTGATAAACTCCTTTGTCCTCTATAGTTCAGTTAAAAAGCGCTCTTTAGCTGCCTGTTCCGTACTGAATTTGCTTTGTGCTGTTGTCATATTTTGCAGTTAAAATCAACTGCTTGTCAGGTGCATACATTAAGACAGTTAAGTCGCGATCGGGCGCATTCTTACGAAAGCCTTGCACTAAAGATTTTGTCAAAGTACGAACTTCATTAGGACGAACTTGAGACGAAATTACAACCCCTAATTTATCGCTTCCTCGAACATAAGCATCTTGGACTAACCCATGACTTGTCTGGACAACCCAATCCCCAAAGTTTTGCCCTTGTTGAGTAGTGCCCCGCTCAATCTGCCCATAGCTCTGAGTGTTGCTAAATCCGGTTCCATCAACTGTTTTAGCGGTTACAGCAGTGCCGCCACAGGCAGTAATCGTGAGAGATAGAACGAGCGTTAAAGCAATGAGAGCTTTACGAAAATATTGAGGTAAACCCATTAAAACCTCCTGTTAATCTGCAATAAAGTGAATGAACATTTGATCCTGCTTCTAAATAGAAATGGATCTAGATAACCTTAATTTATCCAGACCCATTTGAAATTAGTTATGCGTGATCGATGACATCTTTGACACCGTCTTTTACATCTTCTTTAGCGTTGCGAGCAGCAGCTTCGCCTTGCTTAGCTTTACCTGCTGCTTGATCGCCAACATCACCCGTTACGTTTCCTAAAGCTTCTTGTGCCTTACCTTCAATATTCTTGCCTGCCGCTTTAGCCTTTTCTTCTAAGCTCATGATAGACTCCTTAACTTTATTAGTTGATTAGCTTTATAAGCTGTAATCTGACTCACCGCTTACCCTTTAAACAATAAAGGAGAGCCTTTAATTAAGCACTCCTCCAGAAGTTGTATTAATAACTACGGTTTTGCTTTTTATCTACCCTAAAAGGTCGATTATGGCTTCATAAAAAGCGTTTGAAACGGCTTCCATAGATCATGCTCGATCGATTCTGGCTCGATCGTCACCATCGCTCTTTACGTTTGACTGAAGAATTATTGATAGTGTGGCTACGAGGGTTTTGATAAAATACTCGTATTTTGCTTTCACACCATTTGAGGCTGTTTAATTTGGATACTTTGCTCCCAGACTTGGCTGAAATTCTTGCACTCACTCGCTCGATCGGGTGGGGAGCTGCCGAGATTCTCTTAACCGCGCAGCAAACCTCATTTGGCATTGAGCAAGCAGGTGAAAGCCCAGTGACGACCGCTGACCTGGCGGCAAATCAATACATTCTCGACAACTTGCAATCTGCACTGGGACTGCAAGATTTTGCCTATTTGACTGAGGAAACCTTTCAATCTCAGCCGAGCGCAGATCGCCTCGATCGTCCGTGGGTCTGGATTATTGACCCCCTAGACGGTACCAAAGATTTTATAGATCGCACCGGAGAATATGCGGTTCACATTGCATTGGCTCACCAGGGTCGCCCTATATTAGCGATCGTTGCTTGCCCTGAAAAAGACAACCTCTACTATGCAACCTCAGGCGGCGGTGCATTTGTCGAAACGCGCAAAGCGGGAGCCTCTCATATTCAGCCTGTCAAAGTCTCAACCAAAAATCAACCCCAAGAGATGACGATCGTAGGAAGTCGCAGCCATCGCGATCAGCGACTTGAACAACTAATACAGCGATTTCCTTGCAAAGATCAGCGTCAAGTAGGCAGTATTGGAGGCAAGATTGCGGCGATCGTCGAACAGCAAGCCGATGTCTACCTTTCTCTTTCTGGTAAGTCTGCTCCCAAAGATTGGGACTTTGCCGCCCCAGAGCTAATCTTGACCGAAGCAGGCGGGCGGTTTACCCACTTTGACGGGTCGCCGTTGCTTTATAACCAGCCAGATGTCAGTCAATGGGGCGGCATTCTCGCAAGTAATGGGCAATGTCACCAGGCTTTATGCGATCGAGCCGCAGAAATTCTGGCTGAGATCGATCGCGAATCCAGCGTTTAAGTGCGAGTTGCCAGCACTGCGTAGAATGGATCGCCGCCCGGCATCCCAAACATCTGAAAAAGACTCGGTGCTTGAGATTGTTTAATCACAACTTCTGGCTCTGAGAAGCCAGGAACCGCTTTGAAGTAACGTTTGACTAACTCAACTCGGCTTGCTTCTGAACCGTCGCGCCACGCAGCGATCGCCTTCTGATAAAACATCCGATTTGAAAAGCTGATGATGGCAGTGCCCCCCGGCTTGAGAACCCGGTGAATTTCAGTAAAAATCGCTTCTGGATACTGGATATACTGCACCGATACCGTATTCAGAACTGCATCAAAGGATTGATCCTCTAGAGGAAACTTGGGATCTTGATTGAGATTTTGCACAAAGTAGTGATCAAACCGGGAATTACGCGCCAGTTCTTCTCCATTCAACCCGTGCCCTTCAACGTGAGCAAACGTCATCTCGTCTGGCAAGTGAGACACCCAACTGCTCATCATGTCAAAGATGTGGGTATTTGGCTTTAAGCGCGATCGATACAGCTCCGTCAACTGTTGAATAAACCCTTCATCAACGTGAGTGACAAATCTTGGAGCATCATAAAACAGCGTATCGTCTGTATCGTCGAGTTTGGTGCGCTGGTTTGAGTTGAGCAGCATAAATCAGCAGGGCTTTTAAAAATGTATGAAGTTACCTTAACAAATTTTAACGGCTGACTCATCTTCCTTAAGCTAAACCGATGAGCGGATGATGTCCGCGATCGTTTGTGACACTACCTCATTAGTCCAATAGCTGCCATGCGCCTCACCTCCCCACAACACTGGAATCAGCCTTTGTTGAAACGGTCGATTAAAAATATTGCCCTTATCGGTAATCACATCTTGAGTCTCAACATATTGACTCGCATCGTTGAGCAACAGAGGAATGACCCCTTCTAAGGGATAGGCGATCGGATCGCCTGGGTGAGCGAAATTTCGCCAAGGAACAGGCTTTTTCTTTAAGGCGTAGAGTTGCTCTAAGAAGCTTTTGAGATTAGGAGACAGATCATGCGTGCTTTTGCCACCCAATGTGCCACTAATCGTCAGTAAGCTAAACAACGAGATCGGAGACCCCATCGTATGAATGCTTGCGATCGGAATGCCATTTCCTTCAAGCGGAGGTAGCCCAAATAGGGCATTCCGAATCCGTTGAACCGCGTTTTCAATGGCTGGATCAAGGTGATCACCTTCCCACCGAGCCGCAAACAGCAGGTCAAAGAGAATCACCGTTCCCCAACTATGGGTGACAAGATGCAAGCGATCTCCCGGAGACGCGTCTTGCAACACCCCTGATACATCTTTCTCAAATCGTTGAATGACCTGAGAACCAACATGCCGACTTAGATAAAGGGCTGCATCGCCCACAAATTCTAAAACCTGCTGCGTGCGAAAGTCTTGAAACCAAAAATCCGTCCACTTGGTTGAAGCTTTGAATCCGTTAAGAAGCTCGGCTTGAGCCTCTTGGTTTAAGTCTCCCCAAAAAAAGAGAATCGACTTTAGCACTCTCGATTCATCTCGCACCGACGACTTGATGCGATTAAATAACGTCGTTGCTAATGCTCTGAAGTCTTCTTGTTTACGAGTCTTAACACCATGAACAAACAAAATGTAGTCAGTTGGCATAGGTTATTTCTCCCAAAAACAATGATTCAATTCACCTGCTTTAGAGAGTAGTGCGAATGTAGTGCAGCGATCGTAATTTTTTGTAGGGATAAGGCTTAAAATAACGACACATTTAATACAAGTCCCACCCCTAGAATAAAGCTATTAAAGTCAATTCGAGAGTCAGAAGAACCGCCGAAACTAAACCCACTAAAGACATTAAACTGACTTTGTGGAGTAATGGTATAGGTCAAGCGTGCCACTAGCTGATGATAAATCTCATCCCGTGGCTGTTGAGTGAAGTGTGACCAAGCAACCTGATAATCGAGCGCCGTTTGAAGATTAGATGACCAGCTATAGCTCAAAGACGTAATGAACGAATTAATGAGTCGAGAACGATCGTTAGGGTTAGCAAAGCTGGCTCGAAATTGATAAAAGGTGTTGAGCGCTAGCTTTGTTGAGAGAGCATCTTGACGGCTCAACTCAAGCCGAATTGCGTGGTCATTTAGGAAGCGGTCTCCTCGTAGGGCATCTCGCAATCCTTCTCTTGTAGAAAATAGTTGCTGATTGCCCCAGCCAATCTCGCCAAACGTGCGCGGGGTCAACCGCTGCAAAACTCCCGCCCGCAATCTTAGCTCGTTATAGTTCAGAAAGCCTAAATTGCCATAACGGACAAGATTGCCATCGACAGAGGTTACGAGATAGGTATTGCGTCCGATCGCCGGGGCATAAAAGAGGGTTAAGCCCGATCGAATCAGCCCATCCTTAACCGGATCGACCGATGAAAACACGTTGGTCGTTCTAAAATAATCGACTCTGCCAATCAAATAAACAGAAGGTTGTCTTGCCGCTGGGGAAGGACGCGGTTCTAAAATGCGCTCTTGCAGTCGTGGTAACCCTAACTCTGGGTCAAATTCTCCAGCAGGTTTTGTGATGATCACTCCCAGTTCTGAGTCTGTCGGCTCTGGTGGAGGAGTTGACTGTGCGAGTCTTGGAGCCTCCCAGAATCGGTTAAGAGGCACTTGGTTGAGCGCTTGCTTACCTAAAATTAACGTCGGGTTGCCAGATGAAAAGCGACAGGGGGCGTGAGCCGAGGGCGACCTCCAACAAGCCAATGTTCCAGGGGAAGGTGACGAACGATCGAGCAAGGTTGGTTCTTTTACCCGTGGAGCAAGCTGCGATCGGCTGTCATTTACTGGAGCGAAGATGCTTGAGTGAATCGTTCTACGAGACGATTGAATTGGGTGAGAGGAAATTGGCTCTGGCGGCTCTGTCTTAAGGACTTCTTGTGGTTCTAAAGACGGATGCTCGGATACTGACGTTAGCTGCGTTGGGAACGGTGACGACCACCCCGGACTTGCGCTAACCAAAATCACCCAAAAAATAAGTTGATTTAATAACGTTTGCGACGATGGGCAACGCCACGTTTGATTCCACGACACTAGTTGATTCACAGGAGAAGAAACCGTCACTTTACTCAACCACTTAAACCACGTTTGGCGATCGTCCACTAGCAAAACTCTCTAACAGATCAACATAAGCCGTTAGGTCTTTCCGGAATATTGTCTCACCTGTTACGCTCCATCGCCTCGTAAATCAAATTTGCTACTTTTTTTATGAAGACTCTTTAAAGGATGAGAATCAAAACCCGTTGCTTTAATGTCTCGTTGTAAAGTACTGGTAAAGATAAGAATCTGTATTTTCACCTAAATGGGTTAACGCAGACACCTGAAGTCCGGGTAAACTTTAATTTGCAGGCTCTTCAGCATCTAAGTTATCCCACTAGAGCTTGATAGCTTCGATGTCCTCTGTTCCTGGAGTGTCTATGTCTCGCAACTTGTTCTTCGCCGTCACATTAAGTGTTTTAAGCTTTAGCACTGCGCTTCTCCCAACCCCAGCCCGTGCTGAAATTCCTTTAACATTTGCAGATATTCAAGCACTTCTCAGGCAAGTCCGGTTACAACCCAAAAATAAATCTCCGCGCCCTGCCCAAGTTAGAGAGAGAATGACTCCTGGCGATGCGCTTTCAACCGCTCGCTCTTCTAGAGCCGATTTGCGTTTCAACGACGGATCTCTTGCACGGGTTGGAGAGCTGGCTTTATTTCGATTTTTTCCAAACACACGGCAATTCAACCTCTCCAATGGCACTGCACTCCTCATGATTCCCCCCGGACGAGGCGTCACGAGGGTGACAACGCCTAATGTCTCCGCCGGAATTCGAGGGTCGGCTTTATTTGTGCGTGTTGATCAGCAGACCAACACAACGATCGTTGGTGCCTTGACCAATAGCGGAATCACCGTAACAGATAACAGTACGAATCGCATCGTAGAACTCAAAGCAGGGCAACTGGCGGTCGTTGACCCAAAAGGGTTGCGATTATTTGACTTTGACCTCACGACGTTTTATCAAACCAGTAATCTGGTTCGAGGGTTGAACTTAGATCAGAAGCCTTCTAATTCGACTTCAGATCAAGGGATGTCAGCCGTTCAAGGAGAAACGTCTGAAGCCCTTGGAAAACAAGAAAAACTTCAAGATGAGAAGCTGGTTAAGAACCCCGACTTCATAAGGCTCTCGCCCCAACCCCCTGGCTTCCCCCAAGACCCGCTAGCCAATCCCCCCGTTGCAGAAGTTCAGCGTTTTATTAGACAACCGGGCGCTCCAGAATCTTTTGTAGATAGAGGCGTGTTGACTCCGGTTCAAACGACTTCCTCTAATCCTGTAAATCCCCCTGTTGCGAATCCTGGCTTAGGCGGACTTCCTTCTGATCCACCCGTTCCAAGACAAGTACCCGTTATACCCACGCCACCTACACCCCCGGGTTCAGGTCTCGTCCCGATCGTGACTCCACTTCCTGCTGTCATATCACCCGAAATACAACCAAAGCCTACTCCTGTACCTGTTATTCCCACTCCAGCACCTGTACCTGTT
>JBBRMC010000052.1:0-11847 GCA_038231055.1 Leptolyngbyales cyanobacterium | reverse complement strand
GTGCCTGCTGTCTCAGCATCAGCTTGGACGATCGCCGGATTTCCACTACTGGCGGTGCTGGCGCAATCGGGCAAGTCAGCACTGGCGATTGATATACGATATGCGTTAGCGATCGTTCCAGGTATGTTTTATGGAGCCATTCTTTGGTGGTCACATCATCCAGGCGCATTTAAGCCCAGGTTGCGCCGCTTTTGGGGCGTTTGCATTGCGTTATCTCTGGCGTTTACGGTGGCTGACAACCCTAACCGAGCCTTATCTTTTATCATTCCCGACTCTGTTCGTCCCTGGGTGTTTGTGCCAATCACGCGCCAGTGGGAACACGCGAATCAGATTCGTCAGGTGATTCATAATGTTCCTGATGGTTTCAGCGTTTCGACTACGACTCATCTCATTCCTCAGTTGTCGAGTCGTCGAGCGATCGTGCGGCTGCCGACCATGCAAATTCGCGACGATCGCAAGGAGATCATCCCGATCGATTACGCCGTTGCTGATTTATGGCAAATGCAAGAATATCAGAAAGCCTTTGCAGATAGTAGAGAGAGTCTACAGTTGACGCTTCCTCTACTCAGAAAGATTGCGGATGACGGAACCTACGGAGTTCTTCAAGTTCAGGATGGGGTCGTGTTGATGCAAAAGGGCGTTTCGTCAAATCCTGAAGCCCTTACAGCTTGGCAAACGCTGGAGGCAGGCATGACGGAAGTTTTGAAAAAACCCAATTCTCAACCCTGAATCTTCTGTAAGAGTCGATCCGAATGTTGATAGACTTGCTAAACATCGGATTCAGTGACCTTTTGGGTCGATATTTATAATGACCTGGTTAAATCTCTTGTCTTTTGTCGGCATTTTTGCGCTCTGCGGCATCGCCTGGTTAGGGTCTGAAAACCGTCGCATCATTCCCTGGAAGGTGATCATTTGGGGCATTGGCTTACAGCTTGTGCTGGGTTTACTCGTCTTCTCCTTCCCAGGCACCCGGACGTTTATTCAAGTGCTGAGCGATGGTGTGAACGCAATCTTGGATGCTACCGAAACAGGAGCACGATTTATCTTTGGGTCTTTGCTCGTGCCCGAACCCAATCGGGTGCCCGGTCCTATTTTGGCAGGGCGCTGGATTGCGAGAGCCATCACCCCTCCTTATGTGCCTGTGGCGGGCGATCGTCTCAGCCCTGATAATCTCAACTTCGGCTACGTCTTCGCATTTCGGGCGCTGCCGTCGGTGATTTTCTTCTCGGCGTTGATGTCGCTGTTTTATTATTTGCGATTGATTCAACCGATCGTGAATATCTTTGCCAAGCTGTTTCGTCGCACCATGGGCTTGAGCGGGGCAGAAGCGTTGAGTGGCGCAACCAATATTTTTGTCGGCATCGAATCGGCGCTGGTCGTCCGTCCGTTTTTAGCAGACATGACTCGCAGCGAGTTGTGCGCCGTTCTCACCGCTTGCTATGGCAGCATTGCTTCCACCGTTTTAGCGCTTTATGCCCAGCTACTTCGTCCCGTTTTTCCCAACATTACCGGGCATTTGATTTCAGCTTCGATTATGGCGATTCCGGCGTGCTTTGTGGTGTCTAAACTGCTGGTGCCAGAAACCGAGATTCCTAAAACGTTGGGGAGTTTGCCAGAAGAGTCACTCGAAGATGCTGAACCCGAAACAAACGCGATGGAAAGCATCATCACGGGCGCAATGGATGGGGTAAAACTTGCGATCGCGATCGCCGCTCTTTTAATCGCCGTTTTGGGCTTAGTTGCCCTCGTCAATCTGTTCTTTGGCAACCTTGCTTCCTTGGCGCAGAGCAATAATTTGTTCGTCCGTCGTCTCGGTTTAATTTTTGAAGTCGTGACCCTGCAAAACATCGTCGGAGCACTGTTTTTGCCGTTGACGTTTTTAACGGGCATTTCACTCAACTGGCAAGAGCTTTGGCAATCATCGGTGTTGATTGGGCGCAGATTACTCGAAACCGAAGTTCCGGTTTATCAGCAGCTAGCGGTTTTAGCCGACCAAGGCGCGATCAGCGATCGTGCCCTCTTAATCACCAGCTATGTCCTTTGTGGCTTTGCCCATCTCCCAGCCGTCGGCATTTTTGTAGGAGGATTTGTCAGCCTGATTCCTTCTCGTCGCAAAGACTTGAGCGAGTTAGGCTGGAAGGCACTGTGGGCAGCGACGTTAGCAACGCTGATGATCGGCTGTGTCGCGGGTGTGTTTGCATCGAACAATCCGACCATTTTGGGCAGATAACTAAGCGTCGATCGGAGACTGAAAACATGAGATTAAATCGAACCTGGTTGATTGGGCTAGCATTCGCAGCGTTTATCGGCTTCACCACAGCCGGACAAACCGTTTGGCAGTTAGCTCCCACCGTGGCGCAGGCAGAACCGCCGATCGTAACGCCCACTGCCCTACCTGCATCGCCAGCAACACCGCCGACTGCCACTCCTAGCGTTCGTCCGACTGTGAGTGTGTCCCCTACGCCGTCAGCCACGATCGTTCCGGCAATTCCCACCGTTCCGCTTGTGCCTGTTTCTCCGGCTCCGGTCGTTCCGATCGTGCCTGCTTCGATCGCGCCTGCCTTGCCGGTTAGCGGTGACTATAAAGACCCCAACGGGCGGTTTAAAATTGCTCTTCTCAAAGACTATGGTGTGAGTCCACTGGCAGGTTCAGCGTTGATTGAGTCGAAAGATGGGAGTTTAGCCTACACCGTTTTGGTGCGATCGCAGAGTGAACTCGCGCTCCAAAATAGCAACGCAACCCTGATCAATGATGCCTTGGCAAAGATCGCTCAAACTGCCTTTCAGCAGGGCGAGGGCTTTCAATTAGGGCAGTGGCAAGCCATTCCATCTGGCATCAAACTAGATTGGACAGGCAGCTTAACGATCGCCGGAAAGAGCCAGCCAGTAAGCGGGGTAATTTTGGTGCGTCAGCTACCGAAAGATGTGGCAATGATCCTGATTGCTGCAACAGAGACGGGGGCAGGGCAAGTGCCAGGAGCCATTTCAGCATTGGTTGATAGTTTGCAGCCTCTTTAAAGCTAAGAACCGTGAATTCAATAAAGTCGGTCATTGCAACGTTGACTCGCCCTCACCCTAGCCCTCTCCCAAAAGGAGAGGGAACCGGAATTCTAGCTCCCTTCTCCCTGGGGAGAAGGGTTAGGCGAGGGCTTCGCCCCACTTCGTGTGGAGGGCGAAGATCTCGGCATTATTAAATCCACGTTCCTAAGCTCAACCCGTTACACTAAGATTCTCTTTGAGAAGTTGGCGGCATTCCTCGATCGATTTGCGCTCCTCCATAGCCGTCACCAGAGCCTCATAAGCGTCCTGATTTTGTTGAAGCAAATTTTTTGCCTGAAGCGATGCCCACCGCTCTTTTTGCTGGATTTCGGCATTCGGTAGGCGTAATTGCGTCAACGTCATGCGAAGTTTTTGCACATCATCTGCTCCGCCTTCTGCTGAGTCGTATGCCAGCGTTTCAGCAACACCACCCGCCATCCAAACCGCACAGTAGCGATCGACCAACTGCACCGAGAGTTTGCCTTCCTGCAACTGATTGTCTAATTCTTGCGTGTCAAACTGCACGCCACCCTGCCCAACTTGCCCCTGCCGAAAGGCTTCCCATGCCGTGAGCGTGTAACCCGTTACCGGAATTCCTAGCTCTTGGGCGACGAGAAAGTGACCTGCCTCATGTCTTGCTACCCGCGTCCGATGAGCCGGAGAAAAATTTGCTAGCCAATCCAATACGATCGTGCCACCTCTCCCTTGCCAGTTGAAGGTGTCGATCGTCGCGATGCCCAACACCGCAAACATCGCGATCGCTGGAACCGCCGAAGATATATGAATCAATGGACCCAATATCGTCGTCACGGTCATCGCAAAAATTAAAATGGCAATTACATTAAGAGCGACTTGATTCATCGGGAACTAGAGTGAAAACGGTATTCTTCACACTGTATCGTCTGTCGCCCCTTCACTGCTTTCCTCTCGCTTTATAGAAGGTTTCTAAGCTTTGGCGATCGCCCACAAATCTCCAGTGCCAGGGTTCATAGCTAACGCCTTGCGGATTGTTTTTAGGGAACGAGATCTCAAAGTTAAAGCGCACAGCATTCTGTTTAAGCCAGTTGAAGGTAGCCGTTTGATCGAAACTGGGACTGAGGTTAGTCGCCGGAGCGTTGCCATCTCCGATGTCGATCGCGTAGCCCGTATGGTGTTCACTATAGCCAGGAGGAGCACTGACCTCAGCCCGTTGGTTAGGGGTTTGGGATCGCTCCGCTTTGACTTCAAAAAAAACGTGCTGTTGATCACTGAGCGATCGAAACGCCGAAAGCGGAGTGAGAGTGACTCCTTCTGCTTGAGCCGCTCCAGCCATTTGTCTAAAGGCTTCTGCGGCTGACTTGCGGAGCTTGATTCCACCATCGCCACTAATGGCTTGCAGTTCGGCTTGAGGTGCTTCGGCGTAGGCAAAATGTCCCAGCAAGGTGTTGGGAGACGGACTCGCACTCGGAGATGCCGCGATCGAGCCACTCGGCGCAGGAGAACTCGCAGCCGGAATGACAGAACTTGCATGACGCGCATTGTAAGCAAACCAACCGCCCGCACCTAGCGCGATCGCCGCCAAGCCCATGACTAGCCCGACTCGACTGACGCGAGGTTGCGGCTTGGGTTCGCTCGTCTCTCGCAGAGCTTCTGGAATGTCGTCCATTGAGGATGCAGCCTGATGATTGGGAGGTTTCCCAGGTGAACCAGCGTTATTCAAAGAAAGGATTCCTACATTTCTTGAGTTGCAATCGGCGTGAACGATCTAGAGACGCTACCCTAATCGGAAGGATCACGGCAAGATGGTCTCGATCGTCAAAGCTTATAGAACAATTTTCTGATCTCATTTTTTAAGCTACCCCTAAAGATACCGATTCTCTGTCCAGGAATGCAAATTTCGTCCCAAATTCATGCCCAATCTTGCAATTCAACTGGTTCATCTCTATCTGCCACTCGTAGGATGGACATTCTCCGGCTGGCTAATGGGGCATTATTTGCCAAAAACTGCCTCGACTTATTTAGGTCGATTTTTGTTTTGGATCGGGGTTCCCGTCAGCATTTTGGCATTTTTGCGGGGGGCTGACTTATCTGGGCAGGTCTGGATCGCTCCGATCGTGGCTTGGGTCGCGATTCTATTGGGTGCAGGATTTGCTTGGCTGTGGATTAAACAGCAACCCACTTGGAGCAAGCCCACTCAAGGCAGCTTTCTCCTCGCCTCAATGGTGGGCAACACGGGCTATCTGGGCTTTCCGGTAGCACTGGCTCTAGGCGGACAAAAACTCTTTGCCTGGGCGCTTTTTTACGATATGTTGGGCACAACCTGGGGGGCTTATGGCTTGGGCGTTGTTTTAGCCAGTCGGTTTGGGCTGGGCACCACACGTCGATCGCAGCTTACCCTCGCCCTGCTTAAAAATCCGGCACTTTGGAGCTTTGCCTTGGGACTCACTGGGCGCAATCTGCCTTTACCTCAATGGTTGGACAAAGGCTTGCATCAAGCGGGTTGGGGCGCGATCGTGCTAGCTCTCGCCTTGATTGGAATGCGCCTCAGTCAACTGCCTTCACTCTCTCGCCTCAGCCCCTCTATAGTCAGCTTGACGATCAAGATGCTGTTAGTCCCCTTGACTGTGAGTTTGAGCCTCCCTTTCTTGCCCGTTAGCGACGCGACTAAACATACGATCGTGCTGCAAATGGCAATGCCGCCCGCGTTTGCAACGCTAGTGCTGGCAGAAACTTATGGTCTAGACAAAAATCTTGCGGTGACTTCTCTCGCCATTGGCTCGATCGGGTTACTTTTCACCTTACCAATTTGGCTTTGGCTGTTTAGTCTCTAGCCTACCCAACTCACTCCATCATCCGAGGGAACCGAAGGAAGGGGTTTGCGCTCGTTTGGCATCAGGTCAGAAGATTTTGCAGTAATTGCAGGGAGGGGAGGCTTGACGACCCCATGACTTAATGACGCATCAGGACTGAGAGATTTTGGTTGCGATGACCCGGCTGCTCGTTGTTCGGGTTCAACAACTTTTTTAATTAAATAATCCAAAGTCTGCTGCTTAATCCAGCCGCGTGCGACTAACACTTCACCAAACCGCATATTGTCCATGATCGTTTGATCATTCAACGCAACATCAATTTGGGCAGGCGTGATCAAACCTGCTTCCACTAAATAGCTGCCAAGATACTTGGTCTTAGAAGAGACTGAGGGAACAGACGGAGTTTGAACACGATCGCTTCTATCTCGCATTTTCACTTAATAGAGGAACTTTGTTTGTAGTCATCGATCCGAAGCACACTTCTTAAAACAAACCTACTCAGGTTACTAAAACCCTATGCAGTCACTTTACACGAAGTTCTTCAAATTCCTTTGACTTGTAAAGTTACTGCAAAGTTCCTGACAAGTTCTCTCAGTATATTAACCAAGATTAGAAGAACTGCTCAATGGGTCACTCTGCTACTCGGATTAGCTCTCAGTGAAACCACGTCTTTGAGCCACTTTAAAGCGGCTGAAACTCACCCATCATTTTAACTTCTGGCTCTAAAAAGAGCGACCATTGCTGCTGCACTTGCTGCTGCACAAACCGAATCAGTTCAAAGATATCGCTTGCCGTTGCCCCACCGCAGTTGAGAATAAAATTTGCATGGCGCTCTGCAACCTGAGCACCGCCAATCTGATGCCCCTTTAACCCGGTCTGCTCAATTAACCAACCTGCTTTATAAGCCTCAGGATTGCGAAACACACTGCCGCAACTTGGAAGATTGTAAGGCTGAGTGGCTAGCCTCTGGTGTTTATGGAATCGAGTTGTTTCTAACACCTGAGCAGGGTCAGCACCGGGTTGAAGTTGAAACGTTGCCTGAGTTACCAATCGTCGCCGCGAAACAGTTTTTCCATCTGAATAACCGCCCTGTAGATCAGACGTACGATAGCGATAATTTAAAGCTTGGGGAGTGAGAACCTCAATCTGCCCGTTGGGAAGCAGCACTTGCGCCTCAATTAAGATGTCTTCGATCGCGTCTCCATGTGCACCTGCGTTCATCACCACCGCTCCGCCCACGGTGCCCGGAATGCCAACAGCCCACTCAAACCCTTGCCAGCCTCGCTCAGCAAGTTGCCATGCTAAGCGGGGTAACGGCTCCCCAGAGCCGACTGTCACCTGCCCAGTCGTGTGATCAAACTGGTTATGTCGCAGATGACGCGTTGAGATCACGAGACCTGAAAGCCCTCGATCGCTGATCAACAAATTTGACCCGGCTCCCAGCGTTGTAACAGGTAGTCCTTGCGACTCTGCCCACTCAAGACTTGCCTGAAGTTCTTCGAGTCGGCGCGGCGCAATGTACCACTCTGCCGGACCTCCCACTCGGAAGGACGTTAGGGTTGCTAAAGGAACATTCGCCTTCAAAGAACCGTCAGTGCCAGGAAGCGGAATTGTTTGACTGTCACTCGTGGTGACAAATGCTCTCGATAGAGTACTGCGAGTTGAAAAGTCTGTGATAGAAGAAGCGCAAGAAGTCCGGGGATCACTTGAGAGAGTCATGATTATATTAGGTTTTTGAATGCTCCAACTGGAGACCCCAAGGGATCTCGTGCACAGGATTCTAAGATGGTTGTGCCACATCCTAAAGGCGGTTGCACCGTTCTAAAGGTGAGTTTTGTTCAACACCCTGTTGATGCCCCATTACGCTGGGAATGACTTGATTCAGATTTCCTGCGCTCAAGAAAAGCGTCAGATCTCCAGGAGTCAGCGTTTCGTCTAAAAAACAACTCACTGCTTGTAGCGAAGGCTGGTAGTAAACATTCGCGTGATGCTTTGCAATCAAGTCTGCAACCTGCTGACCATTAATCTGCCCTAAATCGGGTTCGCCAGCGCTGTAGATGTCGCTCACAATCACCACATCTGCGTCTTTAAACGATTCAGCAAACTCGTTGAGAAACGTGAGGATGCGACTATAGCGATGAGGTTGAAAAACTGCCACAACCCGACGTTTTGGAGTCGTTAACTCAGCACAGATTTGGGCGGACGAGAGCGTAGCTCGTATCTCACTGGGATGGTGAGCATAGTCATCAACAAATAGAATGTCGTTGAACGCACCCCGATGCTCAAATCGCCGCCGCGCTCCTTCACACTGCGAGATCGCCGCCGAAATTACAGAAAAGTCCAATCCCAACAGCCGACCCACCGCAACGGCTGCCAGCGCATTACTCAAATTGTGCTTTCCTAAGAGCTTAATGCTCAGTTGTCCCAAAACCTGTCCCCGTTCCCAAACGCGCGCCTTAGTGCCCTCAGGGTGGCAATCAATCTGATCGACCGTGTAATCGGCTTCAGATTCGAGGTGAAGACTATAGCTAATGCTGGGTTTGAGTCGATCGCGCACGGTTTTGCAGTCGATGCTGCCGATCACCGTATGACAATGGCTTGAAAACGTCTGAAACGTCTCTACCACTTGCTCTAGACTGCTGTAGTGGTCGGGATGATCTAGCTCAATATTCGTGATGATACCAATATAGGGAGAAAACTTCACCAGCGACCCGTCTGACTCATCGGCTTCTGCAACCAAATAATTGCTTTGTCCTTGCCGCGCGTTGCCTTCCCAAGTATGCACTTCACCCCCAATAATGATCGTGGGGTCAAGCTCTGCCATCAGCAGCATATAGCTAATCAGACTACTGGTTGTAGTTTTGCCGTGAGTTCCGGCAACGGCAATGCTTTGATAATCTGCAATCAGTGCGGCGAGAATATCCGAGCGATGAAAAATGGGACACCCCAACTCGATCGCCGCTCGATATTCAGGATTCGCAGAGCTAATTGCTGTAGAACAAACAACTTGGGGCAATGCCGACCTAGATTCGGTCTTTAATGAGCGACTTTTTATACATGGCTCAGCCGTTGCAACCGTTGCAGAAGCAAGATTGGCAGCGATCGCTGGGGTTAAATCAACCTGAGACTTAAAAAACTCAAGATTAGACGCATCTTGACTGCCAAAAATATGAGCACCCAATTTTTCGAGGCGCTCCGTAATATGGCTTAAGCGAACATCAGAACCGGAAACAGGCAGCTTACGCTTCGTTAACACATAAGCGAGGGCTGACATTCCAATCCCACCAATTCCAATAAAATGAAATGGTCTGCCGCTGAAATCAACGGAATTCAGCATCTTAGCTCCTTACACACCACACCAATAACACGCGCTATCATATCAAGAATTGCTTTTTCACGGTATAGATAAATGAGAATTTCTTTCTCCTTAATTCAAAACCGCGAAATTGGCTTTCTGCTTGACTTAGCAAGAAACTCAATTCTTTCCAACTACTTTGACTGATCTAACATCAGTCTGCACCCTAGCTAGATCACTACACCATTAAGTGAGTCCATTCCTAATGAAAATGCATCCTTATTAAGGGGTTTTAGAATTGAAATGAGTTGCCATTTAAAATAACCCGAATTCCTCAAATCAGCACATAGATTAGAAAATTGGTGGCAGGTCGAGTTTTGCTTAAAATCAGTGTTCCTCGCTACGTCTTGAAGATAGAGAGTTTGGCAATTTTTGAGGAACGTCAGCTTCATTTGGAAGGCATCTGTCGAGCAAAAACGGGTTTTGGCTGGTTGCCCAATTCACTATTTGGTTTCAGAGGTCTTTAGAGCTTAAACTTTTTCTCACTATCTGCCCCAATAGTCAAGCGTTTTTAACGTCTGATCCTCGATCCCCACGATTCGATCCTGCCCTTCTAATGCCTGTTTTCCTCTAATAATTTCTTTACCTTTTACGATATGATGTGTCTCATCAATAGGTATTTATCAATAGAGGGCAAGCGCAGTCATGAGAGTAGCGATCAACGGCTTTGGACGCATCGGGCGAAACTTCATGCGTTGCTGGGCGGGCAGGGAGAACAGTCAAATAGAAGTAGTCGCTATCAATGACACGTCTGACCCCAAAACAAACGCTCACCTGCTGACTTACGATACGATGCTGGGCAAGTTTAATGCCGACGTGGTCGCCGATGAAAACACCATCACGATCAATGGTCATGTGGTCAAATGCACCAGCGATCGTAACCCAGAAAACTTGCCTTGGAAAGATTGGGGAATCGATCTGATCATTGAGTCAACTGGAGTGTTTATCAGCAAGGAAGGCGCATCTAAACACATCAATGCTGGCGCTAAAAAGGTTTTGATTACCGCCCCTGGCAAAAATGACGATGGCACTTTCGTGGTTGGTGTAAATCATCAAGATTACGACCACTACAAGCACAACATTATTAGTAATGCAAGCTGCACCACTAATTGTCTTGCCCCTGTTGCCAAAGTCATTCACGAAAACTTTGGCATCATCAAAGGCACGATGACGACGATCCACAGCTACACAGGCGACCAACGTCTGCTAGACGCGAGTCACCGCGATCCGCGACGGGCGCGAGCTGCTGCAATGAACATTGTTCCGACTTCAACGGGTGCTGCAAAAGCAGTAGCTCTAGTGCTGCCCGAATTGGCAGGCAAGCTGAACGGGATCGCTATGCGAGTGCCAACGCCGAATGTGTCAGTCGTTGATTTAGTCGTTCAGGTTGAGAAGGCGACGATCGCTGAGCAAGTCAATGAGGTGCTAAGAGTAGCGGCTGAGGGTTCGATGAAGGGGATTCTCAAGTATTGCGATCTGCCGTTAGTATCGAGCGACCATGCGGGAACCGATGAGTCTTCAATCATTGATGCGGATCTGACCATGGTCATGGGCGGCGATATGGTGAAAGTGATCGCTTGGTATGACAACGAGTGGGGCTATAGCCAACGCGTGGTTGATTTAGCTGAAATTGTGGCGCAAAAGTGGGTCGCCTAAGATTCAATTAATTACTCGTTTGAAAGTCCTCAATTCCTTGATTGGAGTTAGGGCTTTCTTTCTAGTTGAGTTAATCGAGTAGGAAAAAGTTGGTGATGCCTCTCTTTCTAGAAGCATCTCACTCGTGCGATCAGTAAAAGTACTTAATTGGCTGAGAAGCCTGTCGGAAGTGAGTCTTGGTGAAACAACCCTTGACATAAGCACCGCGATGCTTGAGCACTCGATCGACATTTTGAGCACGCCATTGTGCTCCCGAAATCTTGAGGCGATGCGCAATCTGCTTGACCGCCGACTCGACTGCGCCCAACCCAATGGTTAACTCACATCAGCAGTCTCAATAAGGGATGAAGAGGGGCTTGACGACGATTTCGAGCGTTTTCGATAAGAATCTCTGAAAGGCTCTCTGGGAGAAGGTTTCAGGTTTTTTTGAGCTTATAACCTTAACTTTTTGGCATGACCTGGGGCTTTTGAGGGAGATTTAAAAGATTGGAATACTTCCAAGCTAAACCTCAACCCTTATCCTTAGGATCGTGGATTAAATGACCTGTAAGACTTGTGAGTGTCTTCTGCCCTCATCCCCAAGGAGAAGGGAGCTAGAGTCATGTTCCCTCGCCTTAGGGAGAGGGCTAGGGTAAGGGTGAGAAGTTGCACCTTAATAAATCCACGTTCCTTAGGAAGCTGGTGACAAGACTCGAACTTGCGACCGGCTGATTACAAATCAGCTGCTCTACCAACTGAGCTACACCAGCAGTGGTATTAATATATCAGATTCCGTTCGATACCCTGCAAGATCATGAACTTGCGCAATGGAGCAGACCTGTGAACTTTGGTCTCCCTAACTTGTCTAAATCTCTTCTGATTGACAAAGAGTTGTAATGTCACAAACTTGCAGCGATTTGGACAAGCAGCTTGCTTTTCGGGCTAACCGTAGGGATTTGAGTTCGTGACATTAGGATGGTCGCGTTCGATCGCTTGCGTCACCCAGATTCCTAAACATTGCCCTCGCTT
>JBBRMC010000051.1:0-11997 GCA_038231055.1 Leptolyngbyales cyanobacterium | reverse complement strand
AGGAAGCTTTGGAAAAGAGAGTCGTCATAATTGTCCTAGCCTCGCACCAAGGTGAATGAATGGGTTCACAGCAACTACTGCATTGACTCAGTTGAGAAGTCGAGCAAAATTGCGAGTGATAATAGTTATCGTTCTTATCTGTTCAATGAGACAATAACTCTTAATCGTCTTATTACGGTTTGGCGAGCCTTGTCAAGCTCTTTCTGCAACTGATTCTCAAGAGGACACAGAAAACAGACCGCAAAAAACGGTTGCTATCCCCCCCTCCGGGATTTAGAACGGGTGACTGCTTCACGTTATTGCTGCTAAAAAGCCTGCTTTATTGACAATCCTACGGGGTTGCTTTCTTTTCCTGAACGGCTGAAGACGTTGGTTTCTCATTCAAGTTGCTTAGGCTTGTATCTGACGTGCCATCGACTTGATTCAACAATTTGACGATCTGGGCACGACTTGTTGCAGACTCTTGCGGTTGTTTCTTCAACCACGCGATCGCCTTGCCTTTGTCTTGTTGCGCCATCAAAATCAGCGCTCCCCACGTCTGCACATCTTGTCGGGGAGGATTCACTTTCAGCAGAGCACTCACCCGTTTCCACAACCGACCCGAATCGTTCTTCAACAGATTGGTGATCTCGTCTCGATCGTCGGGAGATGCTTGTAGCACTTGTGTGGCTTTTGCCCAACGCCCATCAATAAGATTGACTAGCACTTGTTGACTAACACTCACCCAAGGCTGCGATGCTTGCAATTGAGTGACTTGAGCATGGCGTTCTACGAGATCCATCTGCGCTTGAGCCGCTGCTGACCACTCTGAGGGAGTTTGATGTTTTTTCACCGACCTCAACAACTCTAAAGCGGTTGACCACAAACCATTTCTCGCTAGAAAGAGGGCATCGACAAACGCACCATTCTCCAGGGCGGGTTCGGTCAGCAAAACTGGGAAAAGTTGTAAGGGATCAGGGACGAATTTTCGTGCTCTGACTTGATAGGCAACAAAATTGGGTTCCAGCCCGATCGATTGATTCACCACTAAGGTAGACAGCATTCCCTTGGCTCGTTTTTGCCAGACGGGAGCCTCTCCGATCGGGCTAGTCCACCGCAACAAAACGCTGAGATAGGTTTGACTGGGATTGTAATGAATAATTTCTCCATAGGTGACAGACTTATCTCCCTGCGAACTTTGACCACTCAAGTTGAACCAAATGCCCTGCCCAGGTGCTCTGTCTTCAAATCGTTGTAGCGTGGTTAACGGCAGGGCGCGGGTTGAGCCTTGGTCGTCGCCCTCAGCCTCTGCAAACGGTGCTAGCACAAACGTCTCGTCTATTCCACTGATCGGAAGCTGACCAATCAGTTGAAGATAATCTGGTTTGCCTCGACGATCGCTCCCCGCCACAGGGCGATAGACTCTTAATTCGGTCACTCGATCGCAGTCCAGAGTGCAATTCTCTTGACGAGACAGCACAGGCAACAGCAGATCAGACGAATTCTTAGCCGATTTCAAAGGGTTATCTAGCAAAATCGGATCGCCGATCGTGCGTCCAGTTCTTTTTAATGCGTCTTGTAACTCTGGCAGAGTTCTTAACTCGTCTGCTCCCACAAGCGAAATTTTTGCGCCATCGGGAAGGTAGCGATTAAGCCAAATCACCGATCGGGGATCGAGAATAAACTTCACACTCAGCCATGCCCCACTGATCACTAGACCTGCTGCGACTGATAAAAGCCCGATCGCGCCGATCGTTCCCCACTTGATTTGAAAGGGTGCCCTAAAGATTGAATGTTTCATAGCTGAGACGTGAGAAGACTGCCGTGATGGGGACGACAGACGACCCCTAAAAAGAATGTTATACGCGGAGAGAGAAGTATGTGCTAATCAATGAATAATTGGACGGTTCCCAACACTGAACCCGACTGAGAGATACGCTACGATGAAATGACGTAAAGAATCATCTCAAAAAAGAGTTAAAACGCATGGTGTTATTCGGACTTGGCAAAAAGCAGAGCTTGCCCACCCCTGAAGAAGCCTTACCAGGACGGGCAGAAAAGATATCAGTACCTTCAAGCCACTATGTCAACGGCAGCCCCCTTCAGCCTCCGTTTCCGGCTGGGATGCAGATGGCGATATTTGGCTTAGGGTGCTTTTGGGGAGCAGAACGCAAGTTTTGGCAGCAAAAAGGGGTCTTTACAACCGCAGTCGGATATGCGGCAGGATCAACCCCTAATCCTACTTACCAAGAGGTTTGTTCAGGCAGAACGGGACATAACGAAGTCGTTCTTGTAGTCTTTGACCCTAGCCTGGTCAGCTATGAAGAATTGCTGAAAGTCTTCTGGGAAAGCCATAACCCAACCCAAGGAATGCGTCAAGGTAACGATGTTGGCACTCAGTATCGATCGGGCATCTACGTCTATTCTGATGAGCAGCGTGCTCTTGCAGAAGCGTCTCGTGATGCCTATCAGAAGGCGTTGACTCAAGGAGGGTATGGAGAAGTTTCGACTGAGATTCTCAATGTGCCTGAGTTTTACTATGCCGAAGACTATCACCAGCAATATCTTGCCAAAAACCCTGGTGGCTATTGTGGGCTAGGAGGCACAAAAGTTTGCTTTCCGAGTGCAGAGGTTAGCGAAAAGCAGTAGTTGAGGCGTTAGCTAAAATTTATTTGGCGTAAGCGTAATTCTTTCATCACGGTTGTAGGACGCTCCATACAACGTGATGAAAGACTACCACGCCTGCATTCTCAACTGGAAGCAGTCGGCGACTCAAACTTATAACCAACCCCACGCACGGTTTGAATGAGCGCAGGCTGACTCGTGTCAATCTCAATCTTCTTCCGAATCTGACCGATGTGGACATCGACTACTCGCTGATCACCCACATATTCATAATCCCAAACTTCTTGAATCAACTCTGCCCGTCGCCAGACACGACCAGGGTGACCTGCCAAAAAATGAAGTAGGTCAAACTCTAAAGCAGTTAATGGCACAAAGTCCTCGTTGAGCTTGACTTCACGCCGCACTGGATCGATCACCAGCTTGTCAAAAATGAGGCATTGTTGTTCAGCCGTGGTCACAATTCTCTGACGTTTGAGAATCGCGCCGACTCTAACTCCCAATTCTCCTAGACTGAATGGCTTGGTGATGTAATCATCGGCACCCTGACTGAACCCGCGAATTTTGTCCGCTTCATCAGTACGGCTGGTTAACATCAGCACAAACACCCCGGTACGGCTCTGCATCTCTTGACAAAGATTATAGCCATTGGCATCCGGTAGGTTTACATCTAAGATCACTAAATCAGGGTTGAACTGCTCAAACATTGCTAAAGCAGTCTTACCGTCTTCAGCAGACTCCATTTGGTAGCTTTGCTGAGTCAGATAGCGATGAATCAACTTCCGGATTGCCGGGTCATCGTCTACTACGAGAATCTTGGCTGGAGCCATGACCATAACCTTGCGTTGGGAGAGGGTAGGGGTGGAAACTAACAGTAACTTACAGATCTAGATAGAATGATACCTATATCTGTAATTACACGAGATAAATCTGTCATCAGCACTAGTATGCCTCAGGTTTTGACTAGAATATCTTGGTAAGCTACGTTTCCTCAAAAAAGCTTGTGACCCGCGTCGCGCTAAGTTACCTTGGAGAGAAGGTGGAGTAATAGCAGATGAGCGATCGAAATCCCTACGAAAAGCTTGGAGTCCCTGAAGGGGCAACCTTTGAGGAGATTCAAAGTGCCCGCAGCAAGCTGCTAGAAGAGCTTGCTGGCGATGAAAAGCAGCGACTAGAGATAGAAGCTGCTTATGATGCGGTGTTAATGGAACGGCTTAAAATGCGTCAGGAGGGGAAGATTCCCGTTCCTGATCGAATTCGCTTCCCTGAGAAATTAGCTCAGGCAGCTCCTTCGACAATGCCTGCACCGTCCAAGAACTCTCCTGAGTGGTTGAAAAACCTGGTGGATACTCCGAGCAAGGTGGATATTGCCTTGCCTGGGGGAGTCCAATTTCTTTTAGGTGGGTTGGTGGTGCTGTCTCCGACAGATGCCGTGCTGCAATTGGCAATGGCAATCAGCGTTGGTTCAACGCTGTACTTCCTCTATCGGAAAGAGCGAAAATTAGGAAAAGCAGTGCTGCTCGGTCTGGGTGGTTTGCTGTTGGGATTCGCGATCGGTGCCGTGCTAGAGAGCGTTCTGAAGGTCTATCTCCCGATTCAGTTGGGGGCAGAGGTCTTTGTCAGCTTGGTGACGTTTGTGATTCTGTGGCTGTTTAGCAGTTTCTTGAAGTAAGAATATAATGAAAAGTCTTCTCAGGTGAGTGGCGTTTTAGATAACGCACTTGTTCTGACGGAGACTTTTTTAATGGTGGGGCACTCGATGGCTGTAGATAGCTTTGACAAAAACAGTTTGGGCTGGCAACTTCAGCAGTTGGGACAGCGCATCGGCGAGTGGATTGAGGCGAGATTTCCTCAAAATCCAAATTTGCCCCAAGCTCCAAACTGGTCGTTTCCATCGTGGCTTTTAGAAGTTGCGTTTTGGGCGATCGTCCTATCGGCTACTCTCTGGCTGAGCTGGCAACTTGTTCGGCTGCTTGCGCCTTATCTGACGCGATCGAGGGCACAGGATGCAAGATGGCAAATTCGCAAATCTGCCTCAGACGACCCAGCGAAAACCGTGGCAGATTGGATTCGTCAAATGCAGGAGTTTCAGCGTCAGGGCAATTACCGAGAGGCTTGCCGTGCGCTCTATATGGCGATGCTGCAACGGCTGAATGATACAAAACTGGTGCCTCATCAATTTAGCCGAACAGATGGCGAATATTTGCAAGTTGTACAGCAACTGCCTCAATCTCAGGCTTATCAAACCCTGATTCAGACCCATGAACAGCTATGTTTCGGCAATGGGGCGGTTTCAGCCGACTTGTTTCAGCGTTGCCAACGTGCTTATCAAGAGATTGAGCGTGTGAAGGGCGACACTTGACTGCGCGGACTTTCCACCACTAGCTCCTAGCCGAAGGCTCTGCGAAGTCATCTTCAGGTCAGGGCGGGTTGTTGGGCTGACTAGCAGTGCTGCAAGAATTTAGTTGACCTTGCTATCAATCAAGCGTTTGAATCAGATATTTGGCTGACTCTTGCGCTCTCCCCCTTTACCCGCTTGATTGGCTCGAACTGCACTTTCTTTGGCACGAGCGGCTTGAGTGTCGGGCTGGTTGATTTGCAGTTGTTGACGACCATTGCGAACGATTCGCAGCATTTCTGCCATCTGCGCCTCCATGTCTCGGAGAACCCGATCGGCATAACCATCTGCCCCGTTTTGAATGTCTTCGCATTCTTCGATCGCTAAGCGTCGCATCTCTTCGAGGTCTTGCTGGGCTTGGCGGCGAGTGTGTTCAATTTCCGCGATCGTCTGTTCTTGAACGGCTTCACACTCCTGCTGCAACTGAGCGCGAATCTGCTGTGCCTCTAGTTCGGCTTGACGAATAATTCCCATTTCGTTGGTAATTTGAGCGGCGCGACGTTCAGCCTCCTCGATCAAGTCTTGGGCATATTGCTCTGCCTGCATTAAAATTTCGTCTTTTTGCCGCACGATTTCTTCTGCTTCGTGAAAGGCTTCTGGCAAATTTAACCGTACCAGATCAAGCTGATCGAGAAATTGCTCCTCATCGATCATCGTGCGTCGGCTTAGAGGAATCCGCGGACTGTCGAGAATCATTTCCTCAATCCGGTTAAGCTCTCGTTGAATATCGGGTGTGCCTACTCGTGCCCCGTCTCGGTAGGTGGCTCGATCGGGGGCGGCTCCATGATTGGCATGAAGTTCGTCGGGGTTAATGCTGGCGGATGGGTCTTGGCGTAGCATTTGTAAATATCTAAAGCGACATGGTGGGGGACAAGGTGATCGATCGCACCGCCAAATTTGGCGACTTCTTTAACGACACTGCTGCTCAGAAAACTATATTCATTTGAGGTAGTCAAGAAAACGGTTTCGATCTGATCAAACAACGTTTTGTTAATATGTGCCATCTGCAACTCCATTTCAAAGTCGGAGATAGCACGTAGCCCTCGCAGCAGGGCGCTAGCACCTCGAAGTTTGGCATAGGTCACGGTCAGCCCCTCAAAGCTATCCACTTCTACGTTATCAAGCAGTTGAGTTGCCTGACGAATCTGCTGCATTCGCTCTCGAATGGTGAATAGAGGGGTTTTATTGGGATTGCGAAGCACTGCCACAATGACCCGATCGAACAGGTGACTTCCTCGCTTAATGATATCGAGGTGTCCAAAAGTGATGGGGTCAAAGCTTCCGGGATAGATGGCAATCACAGAGAATGCACGTTGCTATGTAAGGGGATGATAAAGGCAGAATTGTTAAGGATCTTACCTCTTTAGGAGACGAGGACGATCGCTTGATAAGGGTGCGAAGCCTGGTTAAGACATTCTTCGGAAATCAGCACAACTAGAGCGTTAGAGTTGAGAACCCATTTTGGTATCTATAAAGAATATAAGTCATCGGAAGATCTTCTTACTTTACCAATAATGATTCCGTTCAGGATGATATGCACGTATTCGACGAGTCTCTTGAGTAAACAATTTAACGAACATTGAGACTAAACGGGTTGCAAATCTCTAATGTGTTGTAATTAATACCGTTTTCCCCATCAGCTTGCTTGGAGCATAAGCAGTTCTGCCTTGAGATTCATGACACCTCTTCGATCGAGGCTGCTTAATGGGAAGCCACGAGAAGACTCCTTAAGGAACGTGGATTTATTACGGTGCAACTTCTCACCCTCACCCTAGCCCTCTCCCCAAGGAGCTACCGTGTACACACAAGTCCTCGTCGCTTCGTTTGAGTCGGCTTATGCCCCCCTAAATCCCCCAAAATTGGGGGACTTTGAACCGGAGCAATGGCGTTAAACTCTAGAGACTTTCTGGCTCAAAGTCCCCCATTCTGGTAGGGCTGATTCTCTTAAAAGATAAAAACTGCTTTAACTCTGCAACCTCGTTAAACGTCAAAGTGTGAGTGACATAACAATGCGGGTTCTAAAGTTTTTCTCTATCTAGCGAATCAACCCTACCCCATTCTGGGGGATTTAGGGGGCGAAGGATCTCAGCAATGATCGATCAACTTGTGTGTACAGGGTAGCCCCAAGGCGAGGGAACATGACTCTAGCTCCCTTCTCCTTGGGGAGAAGGGTTGGCGAGGGCTTCGCCCCACTTCGTGAGGAGAGCAGAAGACGCTCACAAGTCTTACAGGTTATTTAATCCACGATCCTAAGCAAGCCGTAGAACTTATTGACTGAGGTTCAAGAATCTAACCCATCCCACAGATCCAGACGGGCAGGTGGTTACCCCAATCGAGCAGAGTGAAACGGACATCTAGAGATGGGGGTGGATCGATGCGGTTCATCTAAAGGGTCGCGATCGTGTTGCCCAAATTTGAACTTACGCCGTTCCCATTGCAATCGCCTCCAGAGTCCATCTCTATATATAGCGTCTAACCCTACTATGGGTTGATAGATTTCTTGACCTGAAATGCAAATATGTAGACATGGCAGAATTTGTAACATCAGAAGCAAAGTGGATGCTGTGTGAAATGCCCTAATGGAAGACTCCCTAAAAATTCTGGTCGTCGCTGATGATGTAGTTGATCGCGGGGCAGTGAAGCGATCGCTTCAACAAGCAGATGTCTCCATTCGAGAAATGGTGGAGGCAGAGGATTGTGCATCGGCGATCGCCCTTCTAGAGCGAGATGCGTTTGACTGTGCGCTAATTGACTACCATCTATCCGATGGCGATGGGTTGAGTCTGGTGCAGCAAATCCGGGCACGCCAATTCTCGATCGCGCTCATCGTGTTAACAGCGCAAGGCGACGAGCAACTCGCTGTGGAATTGATGAAAGCAGGTGCCAATGATTATTTGGCTAAAGGCAAGCTATCGTCAGAAAACTTGTCTCGTAGTCTATGGAGTGCCGTGCGAGTGCATCGAGCCGAGAAACAAACCGCCGAAGCAGCGCAAAAACTCCGGGAGAGTGAAGAACGCTATCGCCTTGTCTTAGAAGGCTCAAACGACGGTATTTGGGACTGGAATATCTGCGCTGATCAGGTTTTTTGCAACGATCGAATGCTAGAAATTCTTGGGCGATCGCGGGAAGAAGTTGGCACCGCCCAAAGCGCGTTTTTTAGCCTCATTCACCCCGACGATCAACATCGGGTGTTAGAAGTGATGCAAGAGCATATCTTGAGAGGTGCCCCCTTCGATGTAGAGTTTCGGCTGCAACACGCCTCTGGCAACTACCTTGATTGCACCTCACGAGGCAACGCCCAACGCGATCAGCACGGTCGAGGTTTTCGGATGTTGGGCATTGTGAGCGACGTTACGCAACGCAGACAGGCACAAGAAAGAATCGTTCAACTGAATCGAGATTTAGAACATCGGGTCACCGAACTGCAAACACTCTTAGATGTGATTCCGATCGGAATTTGCATTGCAGAAGATGTCGATTGTGAACGGATCAAGATCAACTCGATTATGAGCGCACAATTAGGAATTTCGCCTGATGAGAATGCATCAAAAAGTCGCCCAGATGCTGAGCAATTGACTTATAAAGTTTATCAAAATGGCAGCGAACTCAGTGCAGCAGAGTTGCCTATGCAGCGATCGTCAGCAATGGGCACTCCGGTGTCTGGAGTCGAACTCGATATCCTGCATCAGAATGGCAGAGTGGTAAGACTGGTGTCAGAGGTTGCCCCTTTGTTTGATGAGTATGGCAACTCAAGAGGCTGCGTCGGGGCGTTTTTAGATATCACAGATCGCAAGCGCATTGAAGACTCGCAGCGTTTTTTAGCCAATGCCAGCACTCTCTTGACTTCTTCTCTCAATGCCTCAACCATCCTAGAAAATCTTTCTCAACTGTCGGTTCCTTACTTAGCAGATTGGTGCATGATTCACACTCTGCAAGACGATCAGCCGCAGCTAGTTGCCCTATCTCATGCAGATCCGCAAAAAGTAGCGGCATTCGAGGATTATCGACAACGCCATCCGCTTGACATCACCTCACGAGATCCCATTCCAGTCGTGTTGAAAACTGGACAGTCAAAGTTTTATCCCGAAATTTCTGAGGGTCTGCTTACAGAGTTAACTGAAGATGCAGATCATTATGAACAGGTCAGACAATTTGAATTTGAATCTGCGATGATCGTGCCGCTCCTCGCTAGAGAGCGAATTTTAGGCGTGATCACTTTCGCCACGATGGAGTCAAAGCGGCATTACACTCCAATCGATTTATCACTGGCAGAAGACCTTGCCCGTCGTGCTGCTCTTGCCGTTGACAACGCTCGTCTTTATCAAGCCACTCAAAAAGCTGAGCGCAATCTTCGCAAAGCGATCGTGATTCTGGGTGAACAACAGCAGCAGTTGAGAGCGCTACAACGACTGACCGATCTTCTCAATCAGCGCTTGACTAATTTGCCTGGATTGCTTCAAGCCATGATTGATGCGATTTGTGAGGCAATTCCCACGGCTGAGTTTGGGTTAATTGTGCTGCAAAACCCTCAAACTCAACAGCTAGAACTCACCGCCACAACGGGACTTGATCGCAGTGAGTTTTTAATTAACGAGGCATTTTATCTGGGTGAAGGCGTATTAGGACAAGTCTTCGTCACGGGCAAAACCTATCTGTCTCAGACCTACGAACCCTCTCGCTCTTTCCCCGATCTTCTCCCCACGTCTCTTTGCGCGGTGACGATCGAATCAGCTCAAGCAGGACGGCTGGGAGTGTTAGCGATCGGAAACTGGGAAGAAACGACCGCCTTTGATGAAGAAGACGCGCGAATGCTTGTCGCCTTTGGAGAGCAAGCTGCGATCGCGATTAACAATGCTCAATTAATTAATGAGCTTGCTGAGCGAGAAGAGCGGCTAGAGATGCAAAATGCAATTTTGGCGCAGCAAAATCAGGCGTTAGAAAATCAGCGTCAGCAGATTCAACTGCAAAACCTCAAATTGATTGAAGCAGCCCAGCTAAAATCACAGTTTTTAGCGACCATGTCTCATGAATTGCGAACTCCAATGAACGCCATTATGGGGTTTTCTCAACTCTTGCTGCGGCAAAGTCAACTTCGACCTGCCCAACTAGAGATGGTCGATCGAATTCTCAATAATGCCAAGAACTTGTTGGTGCTGATTAACGACATTCTTGACCTATCCCGAATCGAAGCCGGACGACTAGAGCTACAACTTGAGCGCTTTAGTCTTTCTGAGTTACTCATCTCGACGACCTCAGAGCTACGAGCACTTGCCGATCAAAAGCAGTTGCATCTAACGGTGAAGTCACATCTCAGCGATCCTTGGGTGAATAATGACAGCGTTCGACTTCGCCAGGTTTTGGTGAATTTGTTGTCTAATGCGATTAAGTTTACAGATATTGGTGTTGTCGAGGTCGAAGTGTGGGGGCTGGCAAACGATCGACTTGTGATTTCAGTTCGTGATACTGGAATTGGTATCGCTCCAGCGAATCTGACGCGCATTTTTGAGGAGTTTCACCAACTTGACCAATCGACTACCCGTCGCCACGCGGGCACTGGGTTGGGGCTGGCAATCACAAAATGGCTGGTGCAAATGATGGGCGGCACGATTTGTGTCGAGAGCCAGCTAGGAGAGGGTTCAACCTTTCGGGTTAATTTTCCGAGATGGGTAGAGCGGCAAAGGATTAATTTGGAAAGTTAGTTGAGAGAATGCCTGAGATGCATCGGGGAGGGCAGAATTGCAGGAAGGCGATACTCCACCGATCGCTGGTTGAGCCAGATTCCAAAAGCGCTGCGTCAATTGTTTGGTTTACATCTATCGTTGATCTCAGAGGCTATCGAAGCGCAAGGCGCATTTGCGCCCAATGACACAATTAATACAAGATTTGAGTTTGGGGGTTAGCATAGCTTTGAAGTGGTAAATAATACACTGCTATGAATTTACCCGCTCAGGTTCGCATTGCCACTTGGAACCTAGAACGTCCTACACAAAAGGGCTGGATTAAAAATCAGCGTCGCCTTGATAAAATTCGTGAGATTAATGCAGATGTGTGGGTGCTAACCGAAACGAATGCTGCGATCGCTCTCCCAAACGATTATAGGTCTGTCGCATCAGATTCTATTTCCGGGTATCACAAAAAAGGTGAAAATCTCTCAACCATTTGGTCACGCTGGAAGTTGCGTTCAATCCCTACATTTGATCCACGTTGGGCGGTTTGTGCAGAAGTAGATTCGCCATTCGGAGCCATGATTATCTATGGCACCATCATTACTTACGCCAACGATAAAGGAATTAGTGGCACTGCAAAACGATGGGAAGAACACCGTCAATCCATTCGGCACCATCATCAAGACTGGCTGCGGATTCAGACGAAATATCCCAATCATCTAATGTGTATTGCAGGTGATTTTAATCAGAGTCGAGATCGGTCAGGTTGGTGTGAAGAAAAGCAGTCAGTTGAACTACTGAGTACAGCCTTGGGCGATCTTTCTCTCGTTTGTGTAACTGAAGAAAACTTGCAAACTAAAGGATTTTCTAGATCGACCGTTGATCACATCTGTTTATCTGAGAGGTTGAAACCCTATAAGGTAGAAATGGGGGCTTGGGAAGGCATAACATCCGAAAATAAAAAGATGAGTGATCATAACGGCGTGTTTGTTGACCTACGGCGTGAGTGATAGCTGAAATCTCTGTTCTTTCCCAAACTCTAATATTAACCAAGGAACGTGGATTTATTAAGGTGCAACTTCTCACCCTCACCCTAGCCCTCTCCCCAAGGCGAGGGAACATGACTCTAGCTCCCTTCTCCTTGGCTACCGTATACACACAGGTTGATCAATCCCGTCATTGCCAAAACCTTTCGCCCCCTAAATCCCCCATTCTGGTGGACTTTGAAATGAAACGAGGTGTTAGAGGTCAAGCCATTTATCTTGTTCAAAGTCCCCCAATTTTGGGGGATTTAGGGGGCATAAGCCGACTCAAACGAAGCGACGAGGACTT
>JBBRMC010000050.1:0-12318 GCA_038231055.1 Leptolyngbyales cyanobacterium | reverse complement strand
GCAACTTGCACACGCGGGTCAAAACTGCGATACCCATGCGCGATCGCGGCAATCGATCGCGCCAGACTGCTGCAATTTAGAATCAGCAAAACAGGCAGATTCAACAGTCGAGCAATGTGAGCCGTGCTGCCAAAATCATCTGCTCCGCTAGCGCCGTCAAATAGACCCATCACTCCTTCAACCAAGGCATAGTCAGCGTTTTGGCTGTGGTGGACAAAACACTGCTGCACATAAGCTTCTGAGGTCGATACCGGATCGAGGTTGCGACAAGCCCGTTTTGTCACATGGCGATGAAACATCGGATCGATGTAATCGGGACCAACTTTAAACGATTGCACAGACTGGCTACGTCGCTGCAATGCGGCTAACAACGCCAACGTGACTGTGGTTTTGCCAACTCCGCTCCGTTCTCCTGCAATAATCATCGCCATACATCAATCGTCACTACCTGTAAGATGGAAAAGCCTTCGGGCGATCGCACTTCCTCACTATAAACGCAATCTCCAACGCTTATGCACCGTCTCGCAACGATTCCTGGAGGGTGGAACCCCGCCGCAGAAGGCGTGATTTTTGTTGAACAGCAACCCGCTCCGATCGTCGTGATCACGGCGGCTGACACTGATATTCAAACCCTTGCAGCGGCAGCGAGTCAGCTACCCGATGGGTTTGCAGCGCTGAGAGTCGTCAATTTGCTGCAACTTCAACAACAACTCACGATCGACACTTACGCCGAAGATGTGTTGAGTGAGGCAAAGGTGATCATCGTCCGGGTGATTGGGGGGCGATCGTATTGGAGCTATGGGCTAGAAGTCGTTGAAGAAACGGCAAAACAAACGGGCGCGAAACTCATTATATTGCCAGGAGATGAACGGCCTGATCCCAATTTAATGAGCCATTCAACGGTTTCGTTAACCGAAGTGAATCAGGTTTGGAAATATTTTTTAGAAGGCGGCGTTGATAATTACTGCAACCTGCTTAAATTTATTTCGACCTATTTCTTAAATCAAACCTATGCGTTTAATTTGCCTCAACCTGTCCCTAGAATCGGCATCTATGGCGGACAGCAAAAATTAGTAGAATCAACGGTTCATTCGGGAGTTGGCATTTTATTTTATCGAGCACATTACCTATCGGGAAACACAGCCGTCATTGATGCGTTGTGTGATGCGTTAATCAAGCTCAATTTAACGCCCGTCCCGATTTTTGTATCATCGCTAAAAGAGCCTGATGTGCAAAAAGAACTGCTGACTTACTGCGATCGCGGCATTGAGTTACTGTTCAACACCACCAGTTTTTCGCTGGCTCGGTTAGAGTCTGAAACGCCGCAAGTCGAACTCTGGGAAGCGCTGAATGTCCCTGTGTTTCAGGTGATTTTTAGCGGCGGAACTCAAGAACAGTGGGCATCTGGCTTTCAGGGACTATCTCCAAAAGATATGGCAATGAACGTTGCCCTACCAGAAGTAGATGGACGAATTATCACGAGAGCCGTTTCGTTTAAAGCGGTGCAAACTCAAAATCCCTTATTGCAAACGGATGTCGTCGGATATGAGCCTGTTTTGTCTCGCATCGAGTTTGTTTCAGAGTTAGCCGCAAATTGGATTAAGCTCCGTCAAACTCAGCCAAAAGATCGTAAGATTGCGCTCATTTTAGCCAATTATCCGACTCGTGATGGGCGATTAGCTAATGGAGTCGGCTTAGACACTCCAGCAAGCTGCATCGAGATTCTTAAAGCCCTAAAGCTTGCTGGATATCACGTCGAGAATATTCCTGCCAGTGACAAAGAGTTGATCCAGTTGCTAACGACTGGAGTTACAAACGATCCTGAAGGTTGGACGTTGAGAAATGTGCGGCAATCGCTCACGCTAGAAGACTATCAAACTCAGTTTGACCAGTTGCCGATCGCGGTTCAAAACGGCATTCAATCTCGCTGGGGTCTGCCCGAAGAAATCACAGCATTTCCGATTCCAGGAATTCAATTAGGGAATGTATTTGTGGGCGTGCAGCCTGCGCGGGGCTACGATCGCGACCCTTCTCTCAACTATCACGCGCCCGATTTAGAACCACCCCACAACTATCTCGCGTTTTATCAGTGGATTCGATTTCAGTTTGGGGCAAACGCGATCGTGCACGTTGGCAAGCACGGCAACTTAGAATGGCTTCCTGGAAAAAGCGTGGCACTGTCTGAGTCGTGCTATCCCGAAGCGGTGTTTGGGGCAATGCCTCATTTGTATCCTTTTATCGTCAACGATCCGGGCGAGGGATCGCAGGCAAAACGTCGCACTCAAGCCGTAATTCTCGACCATTTAACGCCCCCCATGACTCGCGCCGAGCTATATGGCAATCTTCACCAAGTCGAAGGATTAATTGACGAATATTATGAGGCACAAACGCTCGATCCGTCGCGGCTGAAGTTGATTAGCGATCGGCTTTCTCAACTGATCATTCAAGAAAATCTGCACCAAGATTTAGGCATCGACGGTGCAAGTTTAGACGAATCGAGTCTAGCAAGTTTTCTCAAGACAGCAGATGGATATCTCTGTGAGCTAAAAGAGTCTCAGATTCGGGACGGGCTGCATATTTTAGGGCAGTGTCCTCAAGAGAGACAACTCCGGGATTTGATTGTGGCGATCGCTCGCAATCCCAGTGCCAATCGATTAGGGTTAACCCGTGCCATTGCTCAAGATTGGCACCTCGAATTAGATCCCCTCACGTCTAATTTGGGCGAATTAGTTCACGAAAAAAATCATCCCAAAATCCATCACTGTCGAATTAATGGTGATGTTGTCGAAGTCATTGAAGAATTTGCTGCTGATTTGATTACTCAGTTGATGCAAGGGGATAAATTTTCGGATATCGGAGCCGCGACAATTCGAGAATTAGACTGGATTCACGATCGCTTGCTTCCAGCATTGCAAAAAACCGATCAAGAAATTCTCAATCTCCTCAAAGGACTCAACGGGCAGTATGTGCCCAGCGGCGCATCTGGCGCACCGACTCGCGGCAGACCCGAAGTGCTACCCACCGGGCGCAATTTTTACTCAGTCGATATTCGCGCCATTCCGACTGAGACGGCTTGGGAGATTGGCAGAAAAGCTGCCGAAGCATTGGTCGAACGCTATACCCAGGAAAACGGCGACTATCCCAAAACCTTAGGCTTATCGGTGTGGGGCACCTCCACGATGCGAACGGGCGGAGATGACATCGCAGAAGCCCTCGCCTTACTTGGAGTTAAACCTGTGTGGGATGGAGTGTCGCGTCGCGTCGTCGATTTTGAGATTTTGCCCCTCTCAGCGATCGGTCGTCCACGAGTCGATGTGACGCTACGAATTTCTGGATTTTTTCGAGATGCCTTTCCCAATTTAATTGATCTTTTCGATAGCGCTGTTACAGCCGTTGCACAACTCGATGAATCGGACGACGAAAATCCGTTATCGGCTCAAGCAACGCAAGAAAGAACGTATTGGGAATCACAAGGATTGACATCAGACGACGCAAAAGCGCGATCGCTCTATCGCATTTTTGGCTCAAAACCTAGCGCCTATGGAGCCGGATTGCAAGGTGTGATCGAGTCACAAAACTGGACAGATGAGAACGACTTGGCGCAGGCGTATATTAACTGGAGCGCCTACGCCTACACTCGCAAGTCAGAGGGAATATCAGCCCCCGAAGCGTTTAATCAGCGCCTTAACACCATGCAGATCGTTTTACAAAACCAGGATAATCGAGAACATGATTTACTCGACTCTGATGATTATTATCAATTTCAGGGCGGGTTAACGGCTGCTGTTAAGTCAATTTCTGGCAAGCAACCTGACATTTATTTTGGGGATAATTCGCGTCCTGATCAGCCTAAGGTTCGTCAGCTCACTGAAGAAATTAGTCGCGTCTATCGCTCTAGAGTGGTCAACCCTAAATGGATCGCGGGTGCTATGCGTCACGGCTATAAAGGTGCGTTTGAGATGGCAGCCACGATCGATTACTTATTCGCTTACGATGCGACAACAGGCTGTGTTCAAGACTTTATGTATCAAGGCATTGCTGAAACCTATTTGTTTGATGCCTCGGTGCAGGAGTTTATTCAAGAAAACAATCCTTGGGCGTTGCGAGATATGTCGGAGCGGTTATTAGAAGCCCATCAGCGCGGATTATGGAAAGATGCTTCTCAAAAAACGCTAGACCGATTGCAAAACTTATCACTTGAGGCAGAAGAAATTATTGAAAATCAGCTATGAAACGAGTCTTGATTCTAGGCGGAACAGGGGACGCGATCGCACTCGCAGCAAAAGCGTCTCAGATTCTCAACATTGAAATCATCACATCGCTAGCAGGACGCACTCAAACACCAACGGCGATCGCTGGCTCAGTTCGAGTCGGCGGATTCGGTGGTGCAACTGGATTGAGTGAGTATCTGCGCGATCGCCAAATCGACTATCTAATTGATGCAACCCATCCCTTCGCAGCTCAAATTTCTCACAACGCCGCGATCGCCACCCGTGACGTGGGCATTCCTCACCTGATGCTCGTCCGCCCCGCTTGGGAGAAGCAATCCGGCGATCGCTGGATCGAAGTCGAGAGCATTGAAGCGGCAGCCCTCGCCCTTGAACAAACTGCCAAACGGGTGTTTCTGACGATCGGGCGGCAACAACTCGCCCCCTTTGCTCGATTGTCCGATGTTTGGTTTTTGATGCGATCGATTGATCCGCCCTCACCCGATATCGCCATTCCCAACGGCATTACCGTCCTCGATCGGGCACCCTTTACGATCGAGCAGGAAAAACAGCTAATGCTCGACCATACTATTGATACGATAGTCAGTAAAAACAGTGGTGGCAATGCAACTTACGCCAAAATTGTTGCAGCGCGGGAATTGGGGATTCCGATCGTGATGGTGCAGCGATCGCCTATTCCACCCGTTGAGCAAGTGGCAGATGTTGAGGGCGCGATCGATTGGTTGCTCGATCGGCTGGTCGATGTGCTGTGACTAACATTACTTTGAAGTTAAAGGTTTAGAGATTGGGGAGCGATCGGGCGTTAGATCTTTTTCCTATCAAACAGACTCAAGTGGCTGAAAAACTCGCTTCGGATCGAGAATTAAATAACTCCGAAAATTGCATAATCTCGGATCACCCTCTTCACGAAGTCTACCGTGTACACACAAATCGTTGAGCGCTTCGTTTCAGTCGGCTTCAGCCCCCTAATCCCCCAAAATTGGGGGACTTTGACCCTGAGCAATGGCTTAAACTCTGAACCTCTTTCTGGCTCAAAGTCCACCAGAATGGGGGATTTAGGGGGCGAAAGGTTTTGGCAATGACGGGATCGATCAACCTGTGTGTACACGGTAGCTTCACGAAGTGGGGCGAAGCCCTCGCCGACCCTTCGCCCCAGGGAGAAGAGAGCCAAAACTCCAGTTCCCTCTCCTTGGGGAGAGGGCTAGGGTGAGGGAAAATCCGGGTTTTATTTAATCCACGATCCTTTGATCAATCATGCAGAGTCGCACTCATGGATTAGAGGACATTCTTTGCAGGGTGGGAACTCTAGAATCGTTCACTATCAAATACGTTTATGATGCCAACCAATCGAATTAGCGCGGCGTTGACCCAAGCAGATCGAGATGCAGTGATGATGGCAGTTTCGACGATTAAATCAAAGCTGCCGTTTTTGGTTGATTTGACAGCAGAGGAGCGAAAAGCTTTGCCGAAGATGGGAGACAAGAGCCAAGCGTTTGTCACTAAGGCGCTAGAGGTGGCGACGCAGAACCCAGACTTTTTGCCGAGGGCGTTTGACTTGGATGAAATGCGGCGGGATGTGGAATTGTTTGAGAAGATGTATCCGATCGTGGTGGCGTTGTCTCAGCTACAAGAGTTGGTGGATGACACGGCGATGGCGGCGGGGAGTGAAGCGTATGCGGCTGCTTTGCAGGTATATCACTATGCGAAGGCGAGTGGTCAGGGGTCTGGTTTAGAGGGGATGGTGAGTGAAATGGGACAGCGCTTTGCTCGCAAACCTCGGAAGGGAAAGGCTGGGACGGCAGCATCGGGTAAAGCTGCTCAATAGTTGGGGCTTTAAGGCTGACCGTTGAGGCTCAGAGATTGGAGATTAGAGCAAAAAGCTCGAAGTTCCGAGTTCTGAGCTTTATTTTTGGAGTTAAAAGCTTGAAGTTTCGAGTTCAGAAGGTGAAGTTCCGAGCAAAAAGGTCAAAGTTCCGAGTTCCGATGGTGGAGTTTCAAGCAAAAAGGTCAAAGTTCCGAGTTCCGAGGTTAAATGACGGAGGTTTGAGCACGACTGTTGAAGGTCTGAAGTTGAAAGGCGGAGGTTTGAACGCGAATCACTATGCTTAAGAGACGATAAACACCCTCTTAAGCAGTTGCAATCAGAGATTAAACCAGCTTCTCGATCGTTTTGCTACCTTAAATACGGTTGAGACGATGACGGCTTTGCCTGACTCGACCACTCGATCGCCAATGACCGAGAGACTAATCGTTCAAATTTGCTAAGACGAGTTAAAGTCTTGGTTTAGCTCTCTAGAGAAGACTTTTGCTGTTAGTCCATAAACAAATTGTGGAAGATTTCAAAACAAAGTGAGACAGTTTGTCTTTCATGGTTGCCCCCAGTTGCCCCTCGTTGCGCAAAATTATGTCTAGACTCCTGATCACGCAGTATCACGCAGACGTTCAAAAGATTATTCAATACGGGGGTTCTCGCAATGAGGGCGCAATTAGTGGGGCGTTTTTCAATCTACTGAATGAGTATTGCAAGACGCGAGACTTTGTTTTGATCGGTCAGTTGGAGTATGCAGCAAAAAACGGCAAGATGGTGCGTCCAGATGGCACGGTCAAAGATGCGCTGCGGTTGGATTGGGGTTTTTGGGAGAGTAAAGACGAATCTGACAACCTGGATGAAGAAATTCGCAAGAAGTTTGCCAAGGGCTACCCCAACGACAATATTTTGTTTGAAGATTCTCAAACGGCGGTGCTGATTCAGGCGGGTCAAGAAGTGTCGCGGGTGTTAATGAAAGATGCCGATGCGCTCGATCGTCTCCTCAGCGCCTTTATCAACTACGTTCGTCCAGAGGTGAAGAGTTTCCGGGAGGCGATCGAGAGTTTTAAGGGTGATCTGCCGACGATTGTTGAGACACTGCGATCGCTCCTTCAGCAGCAGGATCAGACGAACGTTAACTATCAGCAAAGCCGCGATCAGTTTTGGCAGATGTGCCAGGATTCGATCAATCCTGCAATCACCTTGTTGGATGTGCAGGAGATGATTATTCAGCACATTTTGACGGAAGATATCTTTCTCACGGTGTTTAGTGAGTCGCAGTTCCATCGCGATAATAATGTTGCACGAGAGTTAAATAAGATTATTGATACGTTTTTCACCAAAGCGACGCGGAAGAATACGCTGAGTTCGATCGATCGCTATTACACGGTGATCAAACAAAAGGCTGCAAGTATTGCCAACCACCATGAAAAACAGAAGTTTTTGAAGGTGGTGTATGAGAACTTTTATAAGGCGTATAACCCGAAGGCTGCCGATCGCTTGGGGATTGTGTATACGCCGAATGAGATTGTGCGGTTTATGATCGAGAGTGTCGATTATTTGCTGCACAAGCATTTTAATAAGCTGCTGGCTGATCCGGGGGTGAAGGTGCTTGACCCAGCGACGGGGACGGGCACTTATATCACAGAGTTGATCGAATATTTGCCGCACGATAAGCTTAAGCATAAATATCAGCATGAAATCTTTTGCAATGAGGTGGGCATTTTGCCTTACTACATTGCTAACTTAAATATTGAGTTTACTTATCAGCAAAAGATGGGTGAATATGAGGAGTTTCAAAATATTTGCTTTGTCGATACGTTAGATCACACCAGTTTTGAAGGGAAGCAGGGTGATTTGTTTGCGATGAGCATTGAGAACACGGAGCGAATTAAACGACAGAACGACCAAGAAATTTTTGTGGTGATTGGCAATCCTCCTTATAACGCTTGGCAAGAAAATTTTAATCAAAGAAACGCAAATCGTTTTTATAAAGCGATCGACGATCGCATCAGAGAAACTTACATCAAACAGGGCACTGCTCAAAATCAAATTGGTGTGTATGATATGTACACCCGCTTCTACCGTTGGGCAGCCGATCGCTTGGGCAAAAACGGTATTGTTGCATTTGTTACAAATCGTTCGTTTATCAACTCTAAAACGTTTGATGGTTTTCGGAAGCATCTCGAAAAAGAGTTTGATTATGTCTATATTACTGACACGCGATCAGATGTCCGCAGCAATCCTAAGATTTCTGGAACGAAGCACAATGTTTTTGGCATTCAGACAGGTGTAGCTGTGATGTTCTTAGTTAAAAAAAGTAATGAGAAAGGTTGATGCATGAAAGCCTTTCTAGAAATCCAAAGGCAGCTACAGGAAGGTAGGTTTGAATTTACCAGTCATGCTCTGAAGCGAGCAGTTGAACGTAACATTAGCGACAAAGAAATTATGGAGGCAGCTAAAAATCTCACGATCATTGAAGATTATCCGGATGATAAATATTCACCAAGTTGTCTTTTATTAGGTTTTTCTGTGGCAGGAAGACCGCTACATATTCAGGTTTCACGGATAGAATCAGATCTGACCAAAATAATTACTTTGTATGAGCCAAATAACAGCGAATGGGATGATAACTACTCGACCAGGAGGAAATAATGTTTAAGTGTCATGTTTGCGGTTCATCTGAAGAACATTTAACAGAAGTGAGCGAGATTTTTCAAGTTGATGGCAAGTTTTTTTTAGTCGAAAATGTTCCTGCGAAGGTCTGCTCTCGCTGTGGCGAAGAGACCTTTAGCCGAGAAACCACTGAGCGAATTCGATCAATGCTACACGGAGACGCAAAACCCTCTCACTCTGTATCGCTTGATATCTTCTCTTACCAGTAGTGTTTGTCGCTCATGAAAAAAGCCCAAATTTTTTACTTCTCACTTCAAGATGAGCAGACTAGAGAAGAAAAGCTCAAATGGTTCGCAAATACAAAGTTTGCTGATATCCCCTTTGAGCACATTCAGCCAGATCAAAAAGGAGATTGGATTGATATAGGCGGCGGCTTCGGTCATTTTCTTGCAATAATCGATGACAAAGTTAAAAGCGGAAAGTCTCAACAAGCTGTCTTTGAACTGTTTTCTAGAGGTGTTGAAACTGGTCGAGATGAATGGGTTTTTGACTTTGATATTGATAACTTGCATAGAAAAATTCAATTCTTTTTGGAGATCTACACTAGAGGTGTTCGAGATTCAATTTATGACTTCAGCATAAAATGGAATTCATCTCTAAAGACTCATGCAGACAACAAGATTTCCATTGCTTATCAAGCTGGGTTGATTATTGAATCAGTGTACAGACCTTACACTAAGAGTTACTTTTATTCAGACAAGTACTTAAATCATAGATTAACTCAGAATCATTATGAAATGTACGGTTACGATCCTGCTTTGAGAGCAAAGAATATTACTATTGCTGTCACTAATCACACGCAAATTCCTTTTTCTGTTCAAGTTGTAGATTGTATTCCTGAAGTTGCTGTAGGAGGGCGTACTGGTCAATGTCTTCCCCTTTACCGCTACGAAAAAGACGGAACTCGTATCGACAACATCACCGACTGGGGCTTAACCCAATTTCAAACTCACTACAACGACCCCAACATCACCAAACAAAACATCTTTCACTACACCTACGCCGTCCTTCACCATCCCGCCTACCGCACCAAATACGAACTCAACCTCAAACGCGAATTTCCCCGCCTGCCCTTCTACGATAACTTTGCCCAATGGGTCACTTGGGGAGAGCAATTGATGGAACTGCACATCGGATATGAAACCGTTGAAGCATTTGGATTGGTTCGGAAAGACGAGAAAGATGAAGAAGCAAAGATACCCAAAGCAAAACTCAAAGCCGATAAAGCAAACGGTGTGATTATTCTCGACGACATCACCCGCTTAGAAGGCATACCCGCGATCGCTTGGGACTATAAACTCGGCAACCGTTCCGCTTTGGAATGGATTCTTGATCAATACAAAGAGAAGAAACCTAAAGACCCCACGATCGCCGCTAAATTCAACACTTACCGCTTTGCTGACTACAAAAAACAAGTGATTGATTTGCTCGATCGAGTTTGCACTGTCAGCGTTGAAACGATGAAAATCATTCAGCAGATGCCAGAAGCGTGAAAATCTTCTAGAAGGGGTAGAGCGCGCAATTACTTTTGGGGAACTGCAAGAAACCATCAAATCAATCAGTCTACGGGTTCTATGAACTGACCGACGAAGCGATCGCGATCGTTGAAGGTAAATAAACGAGCAGCTACGATTATCTAGGAACAACTGATCCAGGAGAGCAAACGGTATGAAAGCCATCAAAGCAACCGGACACATTGACGACCAAAGACAAATTGCCCTAGATCAGCCCCTAATAAATTCTAAAAATAGCCGCATCGAAATCATTGGAATGAGTGCTTTGCTGCTAGACACCCATACCTTCATTTGCCGACACCGTACAACTTCGTCATCTTCCACTCCATCATCGCGACCCCTTCGATCGTATTCTCATTGCCCAAGCGATTAATACGCGATGTGCGACTAAGAACCCTCACCCCAAACCCCTCTCCCTAAGGAGAGGGACTTTCAAGATTCTCTGGTTCTCTCTCCTTGGGGAGAGGGCTAGGGTGAGGGCATTATCTTCAAGCGTTTGGGGAAAGTTGCACATCGCGTATTAATCATTCTTTAGAGGGTTAGACGTTGGAGAGCCGAGAATTATCCCATTGGGAAACGGCTCTCCAATTGTCAAAACGCCTAGAACTTGCTGTTGAATCGTGCTTAAGATCTCAGGGCATCTAGCATAGCTTGATGAATGTGACTTTGGTCGATCGCATTCGGAACGCCCGGAATTTTATAGCGCTTTGACGTTCCACCCGGAGGACTGTCTACAAAATCAACCTCACGACCGACATAATCTGCCAGCTTCAGTGCACCGCCTTGAAAATAAACAGGCACCATGCGATTACTGTGGTTGCCCCATCCATACTTAATGGCAGGGTCAGATCCCCAGAAGTGACCTGCGGTGGCGGGTGTGTGTTGGTTGTAGGTCAAGTCGTATGCCCCCTTTGACTGCACAAGTTGCGCGTAGTTCTCGTTTAAAGTCAAATAGTGATCGTGATCAGCAGTGACAATCAGCACATTCTTCTTCCAGCCACCGTTTCGATCGATCCAGTTCACGACTTCTGATACAGCCGTGTCAAACGAGTTCATCGTTCCTACAAGGTTGTCGAGGTTGTTATCGTGGGCAGCCCAATCCACGTCTCCCCCTTCAATCATCAGCCAAAACCCATCTTTGTCTTTGCCAAGCACTTCTAGTGCAGCGCGACTCATTTGAGCGAGTGTCGGATTCGCTTTGACTTCTTTGGCGATGAACTGGCTGTCTGTTTCGCTCGGAGCAAGTGGACGCATGGTATCCGGTTTGGGAATTTGAGTGCCGTTATTCACCGGAGATCCCATTGGAGCAGTCGAAGCAGCAGCCGTGGCGTAAACCGCAAAGTTATCTAACCCGGTCAAGCTGTAATCGCCTGACGCTCCTTGAATTGGAATGTTGCCATTCTGACCACGAGCACCATATAGTCCTAGCAGCCGTTCACCTTTGTTGGGGTTGATGGTCTTAGCAGTTTGAATTAGGGTTTTGCCACCATCGACGATCGAACCCAGATCATTCGTCGTTGTGACGTTGGTATCGCGCTCTAAAAACCTGTAGCCATAGCGGTTAGTTTTGGGCTTCGCTCTTAGCTCTTCATACGTAGACTGCTTGATATAAGTAAAGGATGCAACCAGTTTCTTGGTGGGATCTTTTGGATCAGGGATGTCTTTAGGAACGATGGTGCTGTTCTCGGTCTTATTCTCAAAGTCTAGAGGATGTCCGCCACCAATCAACACCGTAGGCAAATAGCCTTCGTCTTCTCGAATCGCCTCTTGCAAAATGTTGTCCAGCGCCGGAAAGTCGTTGTCATATTTGCTACGACGATTGACGCTTGATGCCGCTGCCCCCGGAGTCGCGTGAGTGATCGGCACTGAGGTAACTAATCCCGTCGATTTGCCCAACGCTTTAGCATCTTGCAGAATGGTTTTCACCGTAGTCCGCTCGTAGATGTCTACCGTCATTGCGTTGTTGTAGCTCTTGACTCCTGTATAAAGCGTCGATGCCGTATTTGCCGAGTCGGGATAGCTGCACTTAATATATTCTGGGTCAGCACTACCTGGAGACGCAGGATTTAAAGGTGTCCAAGGGTTCGGTCCT